>JAJFLN010000218.1 GCA_021772705.1 Candidatus Cloacimonadota bacterium
GAGCGGCCGAAGATGGCCTGAAGATGGGATGCGAAACTGCGTAGTTATTCTTGCGCGGCCCCTTAGTTCCAGCTGTATCGGCAGCTCCTCACCCCGGGGGGTGGTTTCGGGTGGTTTCGACTGATGAGGGACAGCTTGCACCGTGGTATCATCGCCCGGTTGCGACCGCCTGAAGTAGGACTGCATCGACCCGGGGGAAGTTCCCTCTCACACGCTCAGGATGAAGCTCGCCCTGTTCATCATAGCCGCCACCGGCGCCTGGCTGGCCTGGACCGAGAGCGTCCTCGGCTGGCTGCCGCCTGTGGCCGTCGTCGCCGGAATCATGCTCGCTGCCAGGCTTCCCGATGGCAGCCGGCTCGGCCCGGTCGGGGCCGGACAGATGGCCGGTATCGAACCTGCGCTGGCCGGGCTGACAGCGATGCTGGCAATGGAGTTCGCCGGTGAGGCTACCTTCAGGCTCGCCAACGTTCTGCCTCGTCTCTTCCTCTACGGGATGATGGGGTATATGCTCCATCTGGCGCTCTCCATGTCCAGGCACCGGCCTCCAGGACAGGCGGTCTACAACATGGTTGCTGTGGGAGCCATGGTCACCGGCGGCTGCCGGCTCCTGATGGGCATGGTTTCACCGCCTCCCGGAGCCGTTCCGGAAGCCGGGGCAGCGGCGTTGCAGGGAATGCTCGGCGGCGCCCTGCTGGCCCTTCCGGAGCTCGCTTCAAGGGGCCACCCTCCTCCCGGAACAGAGGACTCGGCCGGGGGCCGGCCAGAACTTCATGAAGAAACCGAACACGACGAATCGCCAGGCGATGAAGAAGGGATTGATAGATGAAGAAGAGTGAGAACCTGATGGAGACCCTGACAGGGCTCTGCAAGAGGCGGGGGTTCATCTTCCCCTCCAGCGAAGTCTACGGCGGCATCAATGGATTCTGGGACTATGGCCCCCTCGGCGCAGAGTTGAAGAAGACCATCAAGGAAGCCTGGTGGAAGAACATGGTCCAGGACCGGGACGACATCGTCGGCATCGACAGCTCCATCGTGATGCACCCCCGTGTCTGGGAGGCCTCGGGGCACGTGGACAGCTTCACGGACCCCATGGTGGACTGCAAGGAGTGCAAGTCCCGCTACAGGGCCGACAAGCTCCAGGAGTACCGGGAGGAGCTGGGCAAGAAGGGCAAGGCCGAGGGTTGCCCCTCCTGCGGCGGCGAACTGACGGAGGCCCGGAAGTTCAACCTCATGTTCAAGACCTTCGTCGGACCCGTGGAGTCCGAGGCTTCCGTCGCCTATCTGCGGCCCGAGACTTGCCAGTCCATCTTCGTCAACTTCAAGCAGGTTCAGACCGTGTCCCGCAAGAAGGTTCCCTTCGGAATCGCCCAGATGGGCAAGTCCTTCCGGAACGAAGTGACTCCCAGGAACTTCATCTTCCGCTCCAGAGAGTTCGAACAGATGGAGATGGAGTTCTTCTGCCAGCAGAAGGATGAGGATCAGTGGCTCGACTACTGGAAGCAGTCCCGATTCGACTGGTACGTCGAGATGGGGGTGAAGAAGGAGAAGCTACGCCTCCGGCAGCAGACCCCCGACGAGCTGGCTCACTACGCCAAAGCGGCCTTCGACGTGGAGTACGAGTTCCCCTTCGGCTGGCAGGAGCTGGAGGGTATCGCCAACCGGGGCAACTACGACCTGCAGCAACATTCCAAGGCGAGCGGAAAGGACCTCTCCTACTTCGACGACGAGGCCAAGGAGCACTACATGCCCGTTGTCATCGAGCCTTCGGCCGGCGTCGACCGGACCCTCCTGACCCTCCTCGTGGACGCCTACGATGAGGAGACGATGGAGAACGGTGAAGAGCGGAGCGTCCTTCGATTCCATCCCAGGGTTGCTCCCGTGCAGGTCGGCGTGTTCCCTCTCTCCAAGAAGCTGGCCGAGCCGGCGCGAAAGCTGGCGGCGGATCTTCGGAAGCACTTCCGGGCGTTCTACGACGATGCCGGCGCCATCGGCCGCCGCTACCGGCGTCAGGACGAGATCGGGACACCCTACTGCGTGACCTTCGACTTCGCCTCCCAGGAAGACAGCTGTGCCACCGTCCGGGAGCGGGACTCGATGAAGCAGGAACGAGTCTCCCTGGAGGGTCTTGTGGAGTATCTGCGCGGTAGGTTTGAGTAGGAGGTTCCGGACGGGAAGACAGCGGGACAACTCCGACGCGACAAGTGTCACAGCATGAAGCAGAGGTACGGACAGGGTTCGATTCTCCGGTGCCGGGTGGGTCTCTTCCGCCAGCGGGTTGGGCCTGCCCATCGAGCCTTCACCTTGCTCGAGCTGACCATCGCCGTCGTGATGATCTCCATCCTGTCTCTCACGGCATACACCTCCTACCTGGACTCAACGGATGAAGCGAGGTTGATCGCGGCGGCGAAGGACTTCCGCCAGATCCGGGAAGCCCTGCGGCTGTACAACGAGGACCACTTTCAGTCTCCTTACGCCCTCTACGACACCAGCGCTCTGTTCGGACGTTACCTGACTCGAAGTCCCGTGGACCCCTGGTTGTCGGAATACATCGTCGATCCATTCATGGGGCGGATCATCAGCCGGGGCCCCGATGGCACCCTACAGACCGAGATCGTCGGCCATCCGGAGGCCGTGGACCAGCAGAGGTTCAACGACGATCTGATCGAAGTCTATGCACCTCAAGGAAACCTGGCGTGCACCGTCGGCGGCAGCGGGCGCTTCTACACTCTGGATGAGATTTCCGGCTCCGGCGAGGTGATCGCCTCCATCGACGCCTTCAGCAGCACACCGGATCGTGGGGCTGTGATCATCGCCCGGTCCGGCGGGCTGGAGCTGGCGACGGATGTCTTCTCGTCACCGAAGTTTCAGCAGATCCACACCGCCATCGAAGGCGCTGCAGGCAGTCTGCTGGAGGTGTCCGTTTCTCCCGGCGGGCAGCGATTTGCCGGCGTCACCTCCGGGCGGGATAGCCTGATGGTCGGCTCCCTGCTGACCAACGTGAAGGAGACGTCGACCTTCAAGTTGATGGCTGCCGACTCGGGCATCACCCTCTCCGGCGCCTCCTGGAACCGGAACGGTCAGGACCTGGCGGTCTCCACCAGCCAGGGGGAGATCTGGCGGCTCGCGGTCTCTCAGTCGGCCCGGCCGACCCGGCTGACCACCCAGGCCTCCGCCGACGTCGTCCGGGGTGCTCCGAGCTGGTCCGGCGACGGGAAGTGGATCGCCTTCGCCAGCAAGGCTCAGGGGGAAGTCCTCATCATCCCTGCTTCAGGCGGCAGGAACCTGCCGGATCCTATCAATCTGACCTTTGCAGGTTCCGCCATCGGCCCCGTCGCCCTCAGCCCCGACGGGCGGAAGATCGCCTTCGTCGCCGATGAGGATCTCTGGATCGCCGAGCGGTCCAACCTGCAGCTGAGGCTCAACGTGACACGGGACATGACCGACAAGGTCGGCGGCGCCCGGTCCCTGGTCTGGAGATGACCCGGTGCTCCATCGTCTGACAATCCAGGACTTCGCTCTCATCGACCAGATGAATCTCGAGTTCTCGCCAGGCTTGAACATCTTCACCGGCGAGACCGGCGCGGGAAAGTCGATCATCCTCGACGCTCTGTCGCTGATCCTCGGAGACCGGGCGAGCCACGACATGATTCGCAGCGACAGCGAACAGGCTTACGTGGAGGCCGTTTTCGAGATCTCGGACGATCCTGGAATCACCGCCTGCCTACACGATCACGGCCTGAAAGAGGACGCCGACGGTCTCATCATCTCCCGGGAGGTCAGCCGCAGCGGAAAGAACCGCTGCTTCGTCAACGGGCGGCAGACGGTCCTGGCCTGTCTCAAGGAACTGGGCGTCCGCCTCGTCGACATCCATGGGCAGCACGCCCACCAGCGGCTCCTGGACGTGGGCAATCACCTGCAAGTTCTGGACTCCTTCGGTGACGATGGGTTCCAGGAGTTCAGGGCCGGCCTGGTCTCGGGAATCGGCGAGCTGAAGGACCTGCAGGCCCGGCTTCGCTCCCTCGAGCGGTCCGGCGACGAACGGCGCCGGGAGCTGGAGATCGTCCGCTTCCAGGTCGGTGAGATCGACGAGGCCGGTCTGCTGGAAGGCGAGGATGAGCAGCTGGAGAAGGACTGGAAACTCCTCTCCCGCTCGGGAGAGATCCGGGAAAACCTGTCGTCCATGGTCGAGGATCTGTCCGGCGATGACGGACCCCGGTTCCTTCGTGCCCTGGCCCGGTTCGCCGATCAACTCGAGGCCGTAGCCGGCGACGACACCCGTCTCGAGGGCGCCGCGAAGAACACCCGGGAAGCTTACTTCCTCCTCGAAGATGTTCGATCCGAGGCGGACCATTTCCTGAGGGACTTCGACGCTCGCCCCGAGCGGCTGCAGGACGTGGAGGACCGGCTCGGAGAGATCAACAAGCTCAAGCGGAAGTACGGTTCCACCTGCGCCGAGATCCTCGAGCGTCGTCAGGAACTGCAGAACCGGCTCGACTCCTACGAGGGCCACGACGCTGAAAAGTCCGAGCTGGATCGCCGGGCTACGGATCTCCGGAACCGGCTGGAGAAGGAGCTCCCCCTCCTGTCGGCTCAACGGCAGACTGTGGCGGACTCCCTCCGGGACAGGGTGACACGGGAGCTGGGGGACCTGGCCATGAAGGGCGCCCGCTTCGAGGTCCGCCTGAACAGAGAGCCGGTCCCCGTCGGAGGCGAAGTGACCCTCGAGGGCCAGGATTACAGGCTCTTCCGTGAGGGCCTGGAGAGGGCCCAGTTCTTTGTCTCCACCAATCCCGGCGAGCCCATGCTTCCTCTGGTAAAGGTCGCCAGTGGAGGAGAGCTCTCCCGCATCACCCTGGCGCTGAAGAGCTCCCTGGCCAACCTGGAGGCCGTCCCCATCATGGTCTTCGACGAGATCGACGCCGGCATCGGCGGTCAGACCGCCACCAACGTGGCCACCAAGCTGGTCCAGGTTGCCCACCGATGCCAGTGCCTTTGCATCACCCACCTGCCGCAGATCGCCTCACGGGGTCAGACCCACTTCCTGGTGAAGAAGAAGTCCCGATCCGCCCGGACGGTGGTCGCCGTCGACAGGCTTCAGGGGAAGGCCCGGACGCGGGAGATCTCCCGCATGCTGGGCGGCAAGTCGAACGTCAGCCTCGAGCTGGCCGAGGAAATGCTATCCCGGCAAGTCTCGGAAGACTGATCCGGCCAGGAGGATGAAAACCCATGGGCAAGAGAGACAAGAAGCGTGGCAACATCAAGGGCGTCGTCCGGGTGCGAGGCGACTACTTCAAGGACGAGCCTCTTCGAACTGAGAAGACAGATCGCAATGCCCCCTGTCCTTGCGGCAGCGATCAGAAGTACAAGAAGTGCTGCGGCAGTGCCGTGAGCAAGGGAGTGATCGGCTGGTTGAAGTCCCTGTTCGGGGCGTGACCCACCGACGTAGGGTCCCGGCGCATCGAGCTGGGACCGGAGGATGGAGGATGAAGACGTGAGCATCGGATTGAAACTTGGGCCGGGGCAGAACCGGCCCGTCCCGGTCACCTGGCCGGCCGCTCTGGCAAGGAACTGCCTGCTGCTGGTACTGCTGATGGCCGCAACGGCGAACCTCTCGGCGGCCCCGGGAGGCGGCGGAACGGTTCTGCATCTGGAGCTCATGGGCGACCTGTCACAGGGCAGTTTGCTCCGGGCTGCCTCCATCGCGCTCCCGGGACCCACCGGGGCTCTGGTCCGGCGCGTCTGGTGGTCAGGTCATCCCGGAATGACCCTGCCCTCGGGCAAGATGATGCTCACTGGCGGGCTCCCGGTGAGCGTGGGAATCGAGATGCCACTCCGGGTCGATGTACCCACCAGCCGCCTCGAACTTTCCCGGGCCCGGTCCCAGCGGCGGGCCCTGGGACTCCTGGGATTGCAGCAAATGGAGTCCATGAAGCGCCACCTGTTCCGCGAGACGGGCAGAAGGCGGCGGCGGTGACCTCCTTCCGGGTCCAGAGCGAGTACGAACCGGCCGGGGATCAGCCTCAGGCCATCGAGACATTGACTCGGGACGTGGCCGGCGGCGTTCCTCACCAGATCCTCCTGGGCGTCACCGGTTCGGGCAAGACCTATGTCATGGCCAAGCTGATCGAGGCCGTCGATCGGCCCACTCTCGTCCTGACTCACAACAAGACCCTAGCGGCTCAGCTCTACAACGAATTCCGGGAGTTCTTTCCCGGTAACTCGGTCTCCTACTTCATCAGCTACTACGACTACTACCAGCCCGAGGCCTACATTCCCGCCACCGGCACCTACATTGAGAAGGACGCCGGTATCAACGAGGAGATCGACCGGCTGCGCCACGTCGCCACCCGGTCCTTGCTGGAGCGCCGGGACACCCTGATCGTCGCCAGCGTTTCCTGCATCTACGGCCTGGGCACACCGAGGAACTACGAGGAGATGAGCATCCCGCTGGCCGTGGAGCAGGAGATCGATCGTGACGAGCTGATCCGCCGTCTCGTGGAGATCCAGTACGCGAGGAACGACTACGAATTGAGCCGGGGGAAGTTCCGGGTCCGGGGCGACCGGGTCGATGTCTGCGCCATCTCCTCCGAGACGGCGGTCCGGGTCGAGTTTTTCGGCGACTACATCGAGGCCCTGGTCGAATTCGATCCCCTGACGGGGAAGACCCTCAACGAGTACTCCCGGGTGAGCCTCTTCCCCGCCGGCCACTACGTCACTCCCGAGGCCGACCTGGGCCGGGCCCTGACCACCATCGAGGCCGAACTGGAGGAGCGGGTCGCCTACTTCAAAGCCAACGAGAAGTTCATCGAAGCCCAGCGAATCTACGAGCGGACCAGCTACGACATGGAGATGATCCGGGAGATCGGTTACTGCAAGGGGATCGAGAACTACTCCCGCCACCTCGATGGCCGGGCGCCCGGCGAGAAGCCGTCGACGCTGATCGACTACTTCCCGAAGGACGCCCTGATCGTCGTTGACGAGTCCCACGTGACCCTGCCCCAGGTCCAGGGCATGTATCGGGGTGACAGGGCGCGGAAGGAGAACCTGGTGGAGTACGGATTCCGCCTTCCTTCCGCTTTCGACAACCGGCCTCTCAAGTGGGAGGAGTTCGACCTCTTCGAGAGGCAGAAGATCTATGTCAGCGCCACTCCCGCCGACCTGGAGAAGGAGCGGTCCGGCTCCCGGGTGGTGGAGCTCATCGTCCGCCCCACGGGACTCATCGATCCCGAGATTGAGATCCGTCCCACGGAGGGCCAGATGGAGGACCTGATCGGAGAGGTCCGGGCCCGGGCCGAGAAGGGGGAGCGGGTCCTGGTGACGACCCTGACGAAGCGGATGGCGGAGGATCTGACGGCCTTCCTGGCCGACGCCTCCCTGCGTGTTCAGTACATGCATTCCGAGATAGCAGCCCTGGACCGGACCGAGATCCTGAGGAACCTGCGCCTCGGCGTCTTCGACTGCCTGGTGGGCATCAACCTGCTCCGGGAGGGACTGGACCTGCCGGAGGTCTCCCTGGTGGCGATCCTCGACGCCGACAAGGAGGGATTCCTCCGGTCCACCCGGTCCCTGATCCAGACAGCGGGCCGGGCCGCCCGTAACGCCAGCGGCCGGGTCATCCTCTATGCCGACAAGCAGACGGACTCCATCAAGGCGGCCATCGGCGAGTGCGACCGGCGCCGGGAGATCCAGCGCCAGTACAACCTGGAGCATGGCGTGACGCCCACCACGGTGGTCCGGGCCGTCCACGACTCCATGAAGGCAGCCGAGGAGGAGGCCGGGGAGACTCCGGTCTACAGTGACCACGCCCTGCCCGTCGAGGTTGACGTCCTGAGGGAGAAGATGAACCAGGCCGCCGCCGAGCTTCGATTCGAGGAGGCCGCCCGGTACCGGGATCGTCTGCAGCAGCTCCAGAAGAAGCTCGAGGGTCAGATCTTGAAGTGAGAGTGCCGTGAACGACTCTCTTGCAGACAAGCTCCGCGTCCTTCCTCGCCTGCCCGGGGTCTACCTGTTCCGGGACGCTGGCGGCAGCGTCCTCTACGTCGGCAAGAGCGGTCGCCTGAAGGACCGGGTCGGGAGCTACTTCGGATCCAGTCTGCCGAGCCCTCGCATCGCCGCCATGGTGGGGCGCATCGCCGACCTGGAGACCTTCATCACCTCCACGGAGGAGGAGGCCCTCATCCTGGAGTACGAGCTGATCAATCGCCACGAACCGCGGTACAACGTGGTCTTTCGGGACGACAAGAGCTACCCGGTGATCAAGGTGACCCGGGAGGCCTTTCCCCGGACGATCTTCACTCGCAAGATCCGGAAGGACGGCGGCACCTACCTGGGTCCCTATCCTAACGCTGGCGCCGTCCGGCGGGTGCTGGACCTGGTGACGGACCTGTTCAAACTGAGGACGTGCGCCTTCTCCTCCAGGAGGCTGGTGAAGGAGAAGCTCTGCCTGCAGTTCCACATCGATCGGTGTACCGGGCCCTGCGAGGGCAAGGTGACGGAGGAGGAGTACGCCGAGCAGGTCCGGGACGCCGTGACATTCCTGCGAGGGCGGGAAGAGGACCTGCTCCGGGATCTGCAGCGCCGGATGGAGGGGGCCGCCGGGGCGCTTCAATTCGAGCGAGCCGCCCGGCTCCGGGACCAGATCGAGGCGGTCAGGACCCTGAAATCCCGCCAGGCTCTCAGCGCCGTGAGCGAGCACGAGGGGGATGTGATTGCCGTCGCTCGCCTGGAAGACAGCTTCTGCATTCAACAGCTTTCGCTGAAGCGCGGCCGCATCGCAGGGCAGAGAAAGGTGGAGGTGCAAGGCCTGGGCGAGGACGTTGGGGAGATCCTGGGAGCTTTCTTGAAACTCCACTACCTCAACCGGGATGACGTACCCGCCAGCCTGCGCGTGTCCGACCCTTTTCCGGAGCAAGACCTGCTGGAGGAAGCCCTGACCCATCGTTCCGGCCGCCAGGTATCCATCCGGATTCCCGAGAGGGGCCGGTGGCGGCAGCTGGTGGACCTGGGCCGTCAGAACGCCCGGCTGTTCCTGGAGGCCCAGGATGCTCAGTCCCCTCGGGAATCCATCGATTCCGGGCTGGAGGAATTAAAGGAGCATTTGAATCTTTCCTGTCTTCCGGTCCGCATCGAGGGCTTCGACATCTCCACACTTCAAGGCACCCACACCGTGGCCAGCATGGTCAGCTTCCGCGATGGCCTTCAGGATCGGTCCTCCTATCGGCGCTTCAAGATCCAGAAGGTCGAAGGACAGGACGACTTCGCCAGCATGTTCGAGGTCGTGAGCCGACGATACGGCCGCCTGAGCAAGGAGGGCAAACCCCTGCCGGACCTGATCCTGATCGACGGAGGAAAGGGACAGCTGGCCGCGGCCTCGGCGGCGCTGTTCGAGACGGGACTGCAGATACCGATCTGCTCGCTGGCCAAGAAGCAGGAGATCGTCTATTCCCTCCGCCACCCCGACGGACTCGATCTGGGACCCCACTCCCCCGGGCGCCGGCTGCTGCAGCGCGTCCGTGACGAGGCCCATCGATTCGCCATCACCTACCACCGAAAGCTCCGGGCCAAGGGCGGCATCGAGACCCGCCTCGACGGAATTCCCGGCGTCGGTCCCGCCACTCGCAGCAAGTTGCTCAGGGCTTTCCGGGACCCCAGGGAGATCGCCTCCGCCCCGGTGGAGCGACTGCAAGAGGTGGTCGGCCCTCACCTGGCCCGGGCGATCCACGGCGCCATGGGAGTCGACGACAGCGAAAGCTGAGTCGAGTTGCCGGGGGGATCCGGGATCTGGGGACACACGACTGGACCCGAACTCCCCAGGCGAACCTGCTGGGTCTGGTGACCTATCGGAGTTCGGGTCCAGTCGTGTGTCCCCAGATCCCACATGCACCCCCAGCTGGTGCAACTGTTCCCTGTTTGCCCTGGCTCTGATACACTCGCGGGAAGCCCATGACCGTAGTAGGCAAGAACATCCCTCGGCCGGAGGGACCGCGGAAGCTGACCGGAGCGGCTCGGTACGTTGACGACCTGCCTCTGGAGGACTTCCTCTGGGGAGCCACGGTCAGATCGACCGAGAGTCACGGGCGGATTCTTTCCATCGAGTTCGATCCGGATGAGGACTGGTCCGATGTGACGGTTGTGATGGCCGGAGACATCCCGGGTCCCAACATCGTGGCGCTTCTGGTGCAGGATCAGCCTGTCCTGGCCCAGGACAGAGTCTTGCACAAGCACCAGGCCGTCGTGCTTCTGGCTCATCGGGATCGGGAACGGGCCTGGCAGCTTCGGGACAAGGTTCGCATCCAGTACGCGCCGGAAGAGCCGGTCTTTACCTTGGAGGAATCCCTTTCCTGCAAGTCGCTTCTCTACGGGGACGACAACATCTTCAAGTCCTTCGCCATCGACAAGGGCGACGCCGACGCCGCCTTCGCGGCGGCCGACGAGGTTCTGGAACGGACCTACGAGACCGGGCTCCAGGAGCAGGCCTACATCGAGAACAACGGAATGGTCGCCTTCCACGATGCCGCCGCCGGAAGGCTCCGGATCGTGGGGTCCATGCAGTGTCCCTACTACGTCCTGAAGGGGCTCTGTCCCATCGTGGACATGAAACCCGAGCAGGTGGAGATCGAGCAGGCCGCCACAGGCGGAGCCTTCGGAGGCAAGGAAGACTATCCGACGATCATCGCTGCCCATGC
>JAJFLN010000219.1 GCA_021772705.1 Candidatus Cloacimonadota bacterium
CTACCCAACAGCCTCCATCGAGTGCCAGACACTCCCCAGACTCTGCAGGCTCAACCTCCTCAGGACCGCTCTACCTGTCCTCTGCCTCGCCGAAGCTACCCGAGCCCAGCGGCGTTTCCCCCATTTATCCGTCCTATTCTCTGACTGACGATGGAGACAGTCCGATTGGGGCGAGCCGGCCTAGAACTTGGCGCTCCAGGTGCGTAAGCCTACCATGATCATCTCCACGGCAACGGTACCGACGTAGAGAGCCATGATTCGGCCGGTGATGTCGATGTAACGTTCGATGAGCCTTTCGTGCCGGGGCCGCACACAGTCGTGGAGCCACTTGAGTACCCCCACGACCACCACGGAGGAGAATACCGCGGAAACGATGGCGGCGCAGGCCACAGCTCCTTCGTGGCTCTGTCCGATGACCACACTGGCGCTGATCGTCCCCGGTCCGACCAGGACCGGCATCGCGATGGCGCCGGCCAGTTTCTCCGGCTCACCCCGGAGCATGTCGAGCGCAGAGGTTCCCTTCATCACGAACTGGATTCCGATGAGCAGAAAGATGAGTCCGCCGAATATCTGGAACGACGCAAACTCGGCATGCAGGTACCGGGAGAACACCTTCTCACCCAGCAGTGCGAATCCGCAGAACACTGCGCAGGCAATCAGTCCGGCTCGGAGCAGGACACGGTTGAACACCCACCGATCCAGCCGCTCCATCGGCTCCACCAGGTAGATGACAAGCAGGAACGGATTCAGTAGCACGAACAGCAGAGACGCCGACTTGATGAACTCGTCCATCGAAAGGAAACACTAGATCACGCCCGAGCCGGCAAGCCAGCAATATGAGACGTCCGATGCATCGGTTCACCGCTCTGGACAACCTGGGTCCGGAGCTGCCCGCCATCAGAACTATCAACCGTCTCCTGCGTCCGAATTCCCGGCTCGAGGGGGAGGTTCACGGCCTTGTACTCTTGTCGACGACTCCAGCGCCAAGGCCAGCGAGATCGATCCTCCGCGGCGACCGCCTCGGTGCAGCGGCGCTCAGAGCAACCGATTCCTCCCCCCGAAGCAGCGAGCTCGGGAGCAGGAGCCGGTTGGGTTGACTACCTGTGGGATTGGAGCGAAACTTGCGTGTAGAGTTTCCGACTGTCGATTCGGTCGGGAGTCCGAGGAAAGGAGCCCCTTTGCCGAATTCCTCCCAAGGAAAGCCGCAGGATACCCGGAGCGCTGAGAGGCTGCAGTTCATTACCAGCGACGGCCTTCAGGCTCTTCTGAACGCATCTCCCGATGCCGTGGTGGTGGTCGATGTCGACGGCCGGATCGTGGACATGAACCGGATCACTCAAGAGATGTTCGGCTACACGGCCCAGGAGCTGGTCGGTCAGTCCGTGGAGGTCCTTCTCCCACAGAGAAGCCGAGCGGCCCATGTCCAGTACCGCCTGCAGTACCTGGAAAGTCCGTCGCCCCGGCCGATGGGCGCCAGTCTCGAGCTGACGGGAGTGCGGCGCGACGAAACCGAGTTTCCAGTCGGCATCTCTCTGAGCCCGCTTCGAGGTGCGGAGGGAGTGGTCGTGGCGGCCATGGTCCGGGACATGACGGAGCAGCGCCGCGCACAGACCGAGGTCGTCCGGGCCGCTGGCGAGCTCCAGCGTAGCAATTACGCTCTGGAGCAGTTCGCCTACGCTGCATCGCACGATCTGCAAGAGCCTCTTCGGAACATCTCGAGCTGTCTCCAGATGATTCAGAAGCTCAGTGGGGATCAGCTGACCGAGGAGTCAGGCGAGTTCTTCCAGTTCGCCGTCGACAGCGCTGGACGAATGCGTCAGATGATCCTCAAGCTCCTGGAGTTCTCCCGAGCCGGGTCCAGCGACGGACTCCGTGCCCCCGTTTCACTCCTTGCCCTCGTGAACCAGGCCCGGGAGAATCTGACCACGGCGATCGCCGAGGCCGGAGCCATTATCGAGATCGGTGACCTCCCAGTCATCCTGGGCAACGAGACCCAGCTGGTACGGCTGTTCCAGAACCTCCTCTCCAACTCGCTGAAGTTCCGGGGCGACGCGGCCCCTCGGATAAGGGTCGGTGCCGACCCGGACGGCCCGATGTGGGCCCTGTCGGTTCAGGACAACGGCATCGGCCTCGATCCAAAGCACTCGGAGAAGGGCTTCGAGATCTTTCAGACATTGCATCCCCGATCCCGGTATGAGGGGACCGGGATCGGACTCGCCATCTGCAGGCGGATCGTGGAGGGACACGGTGGGCGGATCTGGGCGGAGCCCGCCGAAGGCAACGGCACCCGGATCTGCTTCACCCTCTATGGAAGCGAGGATGACGCCAAGTGAGTGCGGGGTCGCGGACGGTGCTTCTCGTAGAGGACAACCTGATCGACGCGCGGCTCGCCCGGGAGGGCGTCGAGAAATTCGATCCCTCTCTCGAGGTCATCGTCTGCCAGTACGGTGAGGAGGCCATCGAGCGGGTGATGGGGAAGGACGCTCGAGCCCCGTCCGTTCCTCCCAACCTGATACTCCTGGATCTCAACCTTCCTCGACTCGACGGTCGGTCCGTCCTGACTGCGCTGAAAACACATCCCGACCATTGCCACATTCCCGTCATTGTCCTTACGACCTCCATGGCACCGGAAGACATTCGGGAGAGCTATCGACTGCGAGCGAACGCCTACCTGGTGAAGCCCTTCGACGTGGACGAGCTTCACGCCATGCTCTACTCGACGTGCGAGTACTGGCTTCGCGTTGTTACGCTTCCGGTGATCTGACAGTGAGACGATCTCGCGTCACTGGTGCAGGCGCCCTTCGAGCGTCATCTTTTGGATCGAGGGGGCTACCGACTGGTTGAGTTTCCTGGTCCCTTCGGCGCCGAGGACGACCTCGCTGCTCAACTCGGCGGCTCGTGGGGCGGAGTCCAGCACGTTGGGCAGCTTCTCCGAAGACGACTTCAAGTCTTCGAGAGTCCCCATGGCGAGAAAGCCCCTCGGCTGGGCGGGGGGGATGTGCGAAGGGGCCGTCTCTGGCGAGGCCCAGGCAGTCCAGAATCCTGACGATTGCGTCCGGCTCCGTGATCCATGCGATCCGGCGCATGTTGGAGGAACCGCAGCGGCTGCAGGTGAAAA
>JAJFLN010000220.1 GCA_021772705.1 Candidatus Cloacimonadota bacterium
AGCCGGTATGCAGGTAGTAGGTGCCTCGGCCGTGGCTGCCTTCGGCGCTGGTCATGGATCGAACCACGGCGAGGCGGTCGGCCATCTCGGCCAGGCGAGGCAGGTGCTCCGTGAAGTGGAGACCCTCCACGGGAGTGGGCAGGGTCTTGAATGGTCCGCCAGTGGCGGCTCCTGGCTTGGGATCGAAGGTGTCGATGTGGCTGGGCCCGCCGGCCATCCAGAGTACGACGAGGGCCCGGGCCGATGGGGCTGGAGCGCCAAGGAGCCGGACGGTCCTGATAGCCGAGGGCATCAGTCCTCCCAGCAACCCGGCCAGGCCCAGCTTCAGCAGTTTCCGCCTGGGGAGACGGCGATCAAGACACGACGTGGTTCGGGACAAGTTTCTCCTCCTGGGCTAGTGGCAATACCCCTGAGATAAAACGGATTTTGTTGTAGTGGGGCTCCGCCCCACACCCCGTTGGGGGAGCCAGCTCCCCCAAACCCCCAATTGGACTGGTGGGACTGAGAGTACTGATGAACACTTGAATGACATACGAAAGCTTGACCTGTTCATCCGGGTCCGGGGGCGGCTGGCCCCTGGTGGGTATTGGGGCTAGTGGTTCAACAGGAACTCGGAGCTGGTGAGCAGAGCCCAGTAGAGATCGGACCAGGCCCGCTCCCTGGCGAGTCGCGGGCCGTCGTCATCCTCGGAGTCTGCCCGGGCCGCGTCGAGGTGTGCCATGGCGGTTCTGATCTCGCCTCGGGTGGGTTGCCGGGCCAGGGCAGCCAGGTAGAGGATGTCGATGCCCGTGGAGTCTCCTGCGTCCATGGCCTCCCAGGCCATGCTGTGTTTCCTCACCCGGGCGGCCTGGTTGACGGCCTCGCCGTTGAGAAGAAACAGCGACTGGGTCAGGGTCCCGTGAAACTCCTGATCCGAGTCCCCGTCGTTCTCGAAGATCCGGGCGAACCGGACTCGCAAGGAATCGAGGACGCGCTCGAACCGCTCGGCGTCACGGCGCCGCAGCGCCCCGGCCAGCCCCGTTGCCTGCAGGTAGGAGGCGAAGAGCTGCTCCGGTTCCAGCGCTCGAGTCCGCCCCCTGGAGAAGAGACTCTGGTCCTTGCCATTGCTGCCAGAGGGAGCGATGGAGAGGGCGTAGACGCGACTGGAGGTGATGAGCCGGATGAGGGCCTTGATATCGAATCCCGTGTCGACGAAGTGGCGCGCCAGCCGGCTCAGGAACTCGGCGTGGGTGTCGTCGGAAGGGTCGGCGATGTTGTCCGTCGGCTCCACCAGACCGCGGCCCAGGAGCATGGCCCAGACCCGATTGACGAGAGCCCGGGCCAGATAAGGATTGGCCGCATCGGTCATCCATGCAGCGAGCTCCTCCCGGCGATTGACACCCCGGTCGGGCCAGGGAGCCGCCTTTCCATCCAGGAACCTGGGCTTGATTCTCTGGCCTTTGGGTCTTGCCTTCCTCTCCGGCGGTGGAGCGTCGAGATCGGGCATGATCGCCTCGCCGGCCGGTCGGTCGAAGATCACGAAGGTGTTCATCATCTTGCCATTGCTAGCAAGCCTCTCCGTTCGCTCCTTCATCCGCTTCGGCGGCTCCATCGAAGGAGGAGGCAGGTTGTCGACAATCCGCTTGAAGACCTTGGCCCGGCGCCGCATCTTCCGCGGGTCCTTGCCCGCCTGCTCCGTTGCCTTCACCATCGAATCCATATCGCCCCGCTGCAGGGCTTCCAGGCCGGCCATGGGAAACTGGGCAGCCTTGGAGCGGGCGAAGAACGCCTGCATCCCGTAGAAATCGGTCCGCTTCCATTTCTCGAATGGATGGTCGTGACACTGGGCGCACTGGATCTGGACACCGAGGAAGACCTTGGCCACCGTGCCGGTTAGAGCTTCCGTGTTGTCTCTGAACTGGCCGACGAAGGCGACCTCCGGGTTGGTGTGAATGGGCCCCCGGCCGGCGATCAGCTTCCGGACCAGCTGATCGTAGGGAGTTCCGGAGGCCAGGGACTTCTCGAGCCAGCCTTCGAAGTGGCTCGTCCTGGCCTTGTCCCGGGCCAGGTCGGAGCTGACCAGGTAGAGGTTCTTGAGGCGGCTGGCCCATGCCCGTGGAAACTCCTCCCGGGCCAGCAGGGAGTCGACGAGCTCTTGCCGCTTTCGGGAAGACGCGCTGGCTTCGTGGTCGAGTACGGCCTCTGGAGGCGGGATCACGCCAGCGATATCGAGCCAAGCCCGGCGAGCGAACAGACCATCGGAGACCTCCCGGGATGGCTCGAGACCGGCCTGGTCCCATTGCTGCTGGAAGTAGGAATCGATATCCGCAGCGGTGAGAGCCTCGACGGGACCAGAGAGAACCAGCGACAGGAGCAGTACCAGAGAGTAGATCATCGCATCAACCTCCGGGACCCATGATAGCTGAAACTGAAGCGACAAGGGATAAACGAAGTCCGGGCCGGTACCGATATCAGCCGGAAGCGAGTCTTAGGACCATTGCCGGTGAGATAAGACGGATTTTGTTGTAGTGGGGCTCAGCCCCACACCCCGTTGGGGGAGCCAGCTCCCCCAAACCCCCAATTGGACTGGTGCGACTGAGAGTGCTGATGAACACTAGCGACAAGGGATAAACGAAGTCCGGGCCGGTACCGATATCAGCCGGAAGCGAGTCTTAGGACCATTGCCGGTGAGATAAGACGGATTTTGTTGTAGTGGGGCTCAGCCCTGAGGCATCCATGCATCGTTGAGAAGAGCCTTGAATAAAGGAACAGGCACCTGCAAGCTGGTCGTGTTCAAGCGG
>JAJFLN010000023.1 GCA_021772705.1 Candidatus Cloacimonadota bacterium
CTGGCCGTCACCCGTCGATACCTACCGAAAGTGCCCGAGAGCGTTCGTCAGGTGAGCCTCCTGGCAGTCAAGCGGCTCGCCCGTTCGGTCGGAAAGGTGGTACCGCTGCGCCCGAGAAGGGTCCTCGAGCAGCCGCGGCAAAAACCCTGGTTCCAGAGTGACTCCAGAACTGGAAACAGGCTCGCTTCTCGAAGCTGGGAAAACCCACTCCCAGAGCTGAGAGGCGGCTGGCGGAGTCGAACCGCCGATGACTGATTTGCAATCAGCCATACCAAGCACCAGCAGATGCTGTGAACGCTGTGTTAATGCTGGTTTCATGCCGCTTCTCGTGTCCGGCTTCTTGGCCCCATTTGGGCGGTTTCCGGCTGCTGGGCATCCCGAGGGCACCCCGAGACTAGGAAACCGTTGCACGCTGCCCCTGAATCCTGCCCAGTTGCAGGAAGCGGCTGACTCTTCCTAGCCGGGAAGGACTGAACCCCGAGGTAAACACTGGGCACGATCCTGATCCGCCAGGCTGCCTTCCTCCAGTTCGTCCTCTCCAACTGAATGCGAGAGGTTCGCAGATACGAAGTCATCTGCGGCTGCTTCTGAAGGGAACACCTCGACGTTCAAGCTGTGCTACGATGGAAAGCTGTGGTCTCAATCCCTGGATACAAGATCATCGGGGAACTCGGCAGCGGTGCCTCAGCGACCGTCTATCGGGCCATCCAAGAGGGACTGGCGCGTGAGGTAGCGTTGAAGGTCATGTCTCCAGGCCTCTTCGTCGGAGATGAGTTCCAAGCTCGATTTCTTCGTGAAGCGAAGATCCAAGCAAGCCTGATTCACCCGAACTTACTGCAGTTATTCGATGCGGGCGTAAGCGGGGACACCCTTTATCTGGCCATGGAACTTGTCGGCGGCGGGAGCCTGCGGGAGTTTCTTGATCGCCATGGTGCATTGAGTCTTCCGAAAGCAATCGAGCTCTGCACTGGAGTCGCTGAGGGACTCGCCTGTGCACACGCCAGGTCCATTGTTCATCGGGATTTGAAGCCCGAGAATGTTCTTCTGTCAGACGAGGGACAGGTAAAGGTGGCGGATTTCGGACTCGCCAAGCCCGAATCGGGAGGCAAAACGCTTCAAACCGCCGAGGGTGTCATGCTTGGTACTCCGGGCTACATGGCCCCGGAGGTGATCAAGAACGAGGCAGCGGGGCTGCTGGTGGATACCTACGCGCTGGGGATCATCCTCTTCGAATTGGTTACCGGACGACATCCCTTTGCGGGTGAGGACGCGGGGTCGATGCTCCGGGCCCAGCTCTCCGAGGAGGCCCCCTCGCTGGCATCGGTACGACCCGACGTGCCTGAGGAGCTGGACCGGCTCTATCTTGCCTGTGTGGCTAGCGCGCCGGAGGATAGACCGCACTCGCTTAATGTAGTTGCCAGGAGACTCCAGAAATCCGCGTCGCTGGAACTTGCAAGTCGGTCTGGCAGCACAGTGTCCACCGCCGCTGACGTAACACAGCACAGCTCCGTGAGAAAGCCCGTAGCGGCACGGCGCAGTCGGCCCATCGTCAAGACCGTTCACAGGCCGTCAACGGGCCCTGCTAACCCTGCAGCCATCGCTAATGTTCAGCCAACACTGTCGCGAAAGCTCCCCGTGGTTGTTGCTGGCTTTGCCCTGTCCATCACCATCGCTGCCAGTCTGGACTTCTTCGCAACCGATGACGGGTCAGCCATACCCGCGAGCATTGAGCTGATCGCGCCGATTACCGTAGGCCTTCGTTCGGTTGAGCGGGACGGCCTCGGTGCGCTTCGAATCGAAGCCACGAGTTCCGAAGAGGTACGCGCCATTCTGGAGTATCGTAGGGACTCTCAAAGGGGACGAATACAGGCTGGAAGCGATAGAAGTAAGGTCCATCGGTTCCGCCTCGGAGGGATCTCGCCATATGAAAGTGTCGCAGTTCGGGTCGTTGCCTTGAGACCGGGCGGCGTCGAAGATCCCAGCGAGTGGTCCCAAGTTCCCTCTTCCATGACCTTGGCGCAATCCCTGACCCAGGCGACTACGGATATCGATCTGAGTAGCTGGTATCGCCAGAGCGAGAGAGCCCTTGCAAGGAAAGCCTCTCCAAGTGAGATTGGCAAAGCGCTGCAAAAACTCTGGATTGAGAGAACGCCGCTCTTCCATGAATTTCGAAAGTTCCAGCCCATCGGATCGGCTCTCATGGCGAGCACTGACATATCGCTGGCGGACAAGATCTCGACCTATCACTCCCTGGCTCGCTTGGCACTGATGAATGAGTGTTTCGCCTACTGGAGGATACCCTTCCGGTTTCCAGTCGACATCTGTCTACCAGATTCCTTTTCCGGATCGGGCCGACAGCGGCTCGCTGGTGTTAAGGAGATCTACAAGTGGAGCAAGAGCGCTTCTCCCCCGCCCGACTCCAGCGGGGATTTCGGTTTGGAGAGGCTTGAGTTTCCCTCTCGGCGGCTGCAGAGAGGCCTACGGTTTGGGCAGGCCAACGTCCGGCTGGAACGAGCGTCCACAATCAAAAGGGCAGAGCTCGTTCTAGCCGTGAGAAGGGAGCCGTCCATGTCGGTCTTTACGATCGAGGTCAACAGGAAGCTCACTCTACTTTTTCGTCCACCTCCGACGGTGCAGGGAACGGCGTTGTACCACACATTCGATCCTCGAGTACTTCAGAATGGAGCCAACCTCTTTGTCATCCGCCTGCGCCTCCTCTCGGGCAACGCTGTGGCTGAGTCCACCCAGGTCAACTTCTTAGCCCTTCTTGTGGATCGAGAGTGAGATGGTTTGTGGGGTCACTATGACCGTCCAGGGGCTCTTGCTCGGGCTGGCGCGCCCGAATTCCCTGTGATAGGCTCCACGACTGAGTGGTCCTCGAGTTGACGGGCATGCCCTCGAAAGAGACAAGAGGCAGACCGGTAGTCGGACTGTGTTGGGGGTGAGTTCAAAATTCCTGCTCGGGGCGGAGCATGATGAACCAAAGGTTCAGTAGTCTCACCGCTGCCGCAGCGACGCTTTTTCTTGTGGTCGTTATCGGTCTATTTGGTCCGGCAGTTGGCAAGACTTGTTGGGCCCGCACCCTGCCATGGTCCAGCGCAGGCACGATACCCACCACAGACGCGGCGGAGTACGCGTCACTGACGTTCCGCCCATTGGCCAGGGCGGGACATTCCGTGGTCTACGCAAGCGCCAGGGGACGTCTTGTCTGCTTCGGTGGCCGAGCGCAGTCGGAAGGGAAACGGTTGGGAGACACCTGGGAGTGGGATGGACTTCGATGGCTGCAAGTACAGACCTTCGATGGACCGCAACCGCGGTCGCGACATTCCATGGCCTACGATCCCGTGCGAGATGTGGTGGTCTTGTTCGGAGGCGCCGACCGGTCGGATCTCCCGATGGGTGATACCTGGGAATTCGACGGCACGGACTGGAAACAACGCCTTTCCAACCAATCGCCAGCACCTCGACAGTTCGCCAGCATGGCCTGGGATCCATCCTCTGGGCGGGTACTTCTGTTTGGTGGACAGAACGAGCAGGGGCTGCTGCTCTCGGATACGTGGAGCTGGAATGGGCATCTCTGGGAAAGGCTAGTTCCGTCATTTTTCCCATCGGCCCGGTACCTTCACTCCATCTGCCAGGATCGCAATCGAAGTGAGGTTGTTCTTTTTGGGGGAGTAGACTCAACGGGCTCGGTCCTGGGAGACACCTGGGTGTGGACAGGCGTCAACTGGCAGCAGAAGTCACCTGCGGTGCGGCCTCCCGCGAGATATGGCGCAGCGACGACCTACGATCCCATCCACTCTCGGATGCTTCTCGCAGCCGGAGCCACGGGATCGTCTAGCCTTCCTTACCTGGCGGATCTGTGGTCCTGGGATGGACGCGACTGGGTATCACTTGCGGATTCAATCCCACCAGGCACGCGATTTGGGCACGCGATGTCGTTCGATTCTGTTCGGGATCGCCTTTTGCTCTTTGGTGGTTCTGGGGGAGAAGGAGGTCACCTGGGAGATCTCTGGGAGTGGGACTCAACGGCTTGGAGTCTTGAGACCGGTACCGGCTCGCCTCCGGCGGCAGATCGCGTCAATCTAACAGCTGCTACCTTCGACATTGGGCGGGACCAACTCGTACTGCTGACATCACGATCCGGAGAGAACCAGTTCGGAAACGATACATGGGATTGGACAGGGTCGCACTGGTCAATGCTCTTCCCTACAAGTGCCCCCGCCGTTCATCGCGGATCTCTTGCCTATGACACTGCCAGAGGGCGAAGCCTCCTGTTCGGGGGCGCCTTCCTAAACGGCTTTGCTCCGACCGACACCTGGAGTTTCGACGGTGTCGACTGGACGACCCTTCCCACAACCATCAATCCGAGGGGACGCACTGATTCTGCGATGACCTACGACCAAGCTCGACGGAAGGTCGTGCTGTTCGGCGGGAGATCGCAGGGAAGCATCCTCGATGACACCTGGGAGTGGGATGGATCGGACTGGACGGCCCGCAGCGCCTCCAGCGTACCAGATGGAAGATCACACGCGGGACTCGCATACGATTCGTGCCGAGGAAAATCCGTGCTATTTGGCGGGTTTGGAGGCTTTGAAGGCATCGAAACACTGAATTCGACATGGGAGTGGAACGGAACCGTCTGGCAGCGGGTACATTCGTCAGTCTCTCCCCCTGCACGGGCGCGACCCGGGATGGCGTTCGATCCGATTCGTTGCAGGATTCTGCTCTTCGGGGGCAGTCAGGTGATTGAAGATCTCGGCGACACCTGGGAGTTCGATGGACTGTCCTGGACTGAGCTTCATCCAGCGACGAGTCCTTCGGCCAGGGACGGCCACTCTCTATCCTATGATCCCGTGCGTCGACGGATGCTGTTGTTCGGAGGGCGAGCTGCATTCGGACCGGCCTTGCGAGACACGTGGGCGTGGGATGGCTCCGATTGGAGCCTGCTGGATTCTGGTTCGAACGCATACCCGAAACCCATCCAGTCCAGCTTGCCGCCGCGTCTGGGAGTAACAATCTCGCCAGATTTTCCAAAGCTTGGTCAATCTGTCTTGCTACAAGCAAACGAGCTCGATTTCGGGGGAGGCTCGCTCACATCGGAAGCATGGCTTCAAACGGCTGGACCGGCGGTTCCCTCCGACACCTCTCGGTCCAGATCTCTACAACTAACACCGACCCTACCCGGAGAGTACGCCTTTCAGGTCGCCTTTGGGGATGGTCAAGGGGGATACTCGTTCGGCGCCGCAGCTTTTCGCGTTCGGCCACCCGAAAGTGATGATCAACGGCTGCGCAGCGGGATTAACCTCGTCTCCGTGCCCTTCGATCCCTCCAGAGCCGGGAGGAGATTCACAATCGACGACTTGCGTCGCGAAGCTGCTGCCGTCGCGATTGGAAGCGCCAGGCCCGAGGGGATATTCAGCATTCGTCTTGCCGAAGAATCGAGCAGCCCACCATCCGTGACTTCCACTGCAGGCTACCTCCTCTTCATGAATAGGGCCGGCGACGCATATTCTGTTGATGGACGCGACTGGCTCCCGTTCGGTTCTCCCCGGGTACTCTTCGACCTGCGATCGGGCTTGAATCTCATTGGCGTTCCCGGATCTTTGCCTCGAACCCTAACAGCCAAGACGTTCTCTGATGCGACGGGTGCCAGGTTTGTAGCTCGCCAGTCGTCGGCTCCAGGTCGTCGTTCGTTCGATAGCTATGTTCCGGGTCTCTCATCGGACTTCCCCTTGAAGCCCGGCCGGGGTTACATCGTCAGCCTTCCGAAACCTGTCTTTGCATCCCTGCCTGTGAATCACTCGCCAGTCGTCTCGCTTCGAGTCTTGAGCCGCCAGCTTGCCAGGCAGCCGGTGATCATTGAGGCCAACGTGAGTGACGAGGACGCAGAGGATGTCAGCTACTCGTGGTTCTTGAATGTGCCGGCAGAGCTCTTCGACTCACCTCAGGATCCTCAATCCGACCGGATCCGTTTCACGCCTCCACTGCCCGGATCGTACTCGGTCGGTCTGGGGGTAACGGATTCGGGTGGAGCCTTTGCGTCTAGCACGGTGCAACTGACAGTGGCCGCCGCCAACGCTGCACCCAGCGTGGTTGTAACCGGGCCAGCCGACGCAACTCCCAATGTGCTCCTAACACTCGTGGCGAGCGCATCGGACCCCGATGGTGATCCCCTGATCTATACCTGGCGTCGACTGGTCGGTTCCGCCACGATTGAACCTAATCTCCGAAAGGCCTCACTTAACCTCGCGCCAACAACAACCGGGATCCTCTCATTCCAACTAACCGCCAACGATCAACGAGGCGGACTGGCCAGGGCCGTCCACGTCTTGCAGGTCGGCTTTCGCAATTCGGCCCCCACAGCCTCCATTCTCCCTGTCACGACAGCATCGGTCGGACAACTCGTTACCTTGACCGGTGAAGGCACTGACCCAGACAGCGATCCTCTGCTCTACACCTGGACTCAGCAGATCGGGGCCGCCTCATTGACCCTCAATGACCCCACTGGCACGACCGTTTCCTTCGTCGTGCCTCTTCCTGGACACTACACCCTGCGCTTGATCGTGACGGATGTCCACGGGGCCTTGGGCTCAGACACCGCCACCGTGTTCGTTAACGATGTTCCAACTTCAAGTGCAGGACCGGATCAAATTGTGACCGCAGGATCCCGAGTAACTCTGAGCGGCTCCGGTTCCGACTTTGAAACTGGCCCGCTTTCGTACGTTTGGGATCAGCAGTCGGGCCCAACATCTCTAGAACTCGGGGATGTCTCTTCACCAAGCATCTCCTTCACCACGTCTGCAACAGGCATCTACTCGATGCGCCTTTCCGTAACCGATGAGCATGGGGCCTCTGATTCTGACCTGGTGACAATAAGAATCAACGGCGTTCCGAGCGCCGAAGCAGGCGAACGGCAGGTTGTGAGTGCAGGGGTGACTGTGATTCTCAGCGGCTCGGGATCGGATCCCGAGGGCAGTTCTGTCACTTACAGGTGGGACCAGATCGGTGGACCTTCGACGCTCGTCCTCAGCAGCGCTTCTTCTCCGAATGCGACCTTTGTTACCTCCGTTCTCGGCATCTACTCCTTGCAACTTACGGTTACCGATACTCTGAGTGCAGTCGGATCTGATACGACTACTGTGGAGATAGCCGCGCCGTCGAGATTCTGGAAGGCTGAGGTGATAGACAGCTTCAGGGCTGGCAGGAGTCATTCCATGGGAACCCTGGGTACTGGAGAACCCGTCCTGGCATACATCTCGGGTCAGGAAACTACTTCCGTTCTCCGCTTCGCGCAGCGAGAGTCAGGAGTATGGAAGACAGAGCTTGTCACCAGTTCGCACAACGGACAGAGCATCGACAAGTTCGCACGTATCGGAGTGGGACCTGGGGATGCATTAGCCGCCTACTCCTACCCTGCAGTTCAAAGGTCTCTGGTCGCGCTTCGAAGTAGCCCCGGCACATGGAAGCTGACGTCCCCTCATGGCTCTTCCGTTTCTGGCGGAGAGTACGGCAGCATCGCCATCGGATCCGATGGTGTACTTCGCATTTGCTCCTATCTACGTACGGACGGTTCGACCAACCCAAACGCTCTCGAGTACGCAGAGTTGCGGAACGGAACTTGGATCAGGGAACTTGCGGACCACTCTTCCGCTGACGTCGGAACCAAGACATCCATGGTTCTGGATGCCTCCAACCGGCCCCACGTCACCTACTTCGACTCAGCAGCGGGGGGAGTAAAGTATGCCTTGAGGACGGCTGCTGGAGTGTGGACCACCGAAGTTGTTACGGGCACTTCTCCTAGTATTGGTGGAGTGACAGCAGTCGCCCTGGATAGCTCGGGGAATCCCTGTGTCGCGTTCACCACTGGCGATGGTCGAGGAGTGTTCTTCGCCAAGAGAGTTGCAACATCCTGGGTCGTTCAAGAGGTTGATTCCGGTCAATTCTCGGGCCTCTCTCTGGTTATCGACATCCAGGACAAGCCGCTTCTCGCATTTCAAGTTGACGCGCCAGTTCCAGGTGAGATTCGCCTGGCAAGAACGGACGGCGGTGGCTGGACTATCGAGACTGTGTTGACTGGCCCAAATTGGACTCGAGACTTTTTCTTGGAAGAAGAAGTGACGTTGGTCCTGGATTCCCAAGGGGCTCCGCGGCTCTCTGCTCACCAGACGGGCTTCGGAGGCTTGTTGCTTTACTTGACCTCGACCAGCGGTCCAGTCAACCAGCCTCCAGTACCTTCAACCGCCACCTCATTGGCAGGCTCAGTTGGGAGCGAACTCCAATTGAGTGCCACGGCAACAGACTCAGACCAAGACCAGGTCTTCTTCCAATGGACTCTGACGTCGGGACCCTCCCCAGTGGAGTTCGGTTCTTCCACCTCACCAACCACCCGGTTTGTGCCTGGGGCGAGTGGTGAGTACACAATCCAGCTCGCCGTGACCGATGGTACAGCGATAGCAACGGTAGAGGTGCTGGTGAGTGTACCGTAGTCGAGTTCGCATTGAGCCTCACTCTGCCGCACACTGAACCACCCTCGCTACAGTTTGGGCACAATCCAATGGAAAGGTGCACCCTAGATCCGCCAACGTGTCTGCACATCGTTTTCGCTACCGGTACGCACATGGCCCCAGTCAACGGGGAACTGCTTCGCATCACTAAGCCGCTAAGGATCCATGGCGACTTCCAGGCGATTCCATGAAGATCTGCGAGAATTGCGACCGCAAGAATCCGAACCGCCTGTCCGTATGTGGGTGGTGCAAGACACCTCTTCCTGAAACTGCCGTAACGTCAAGGCGACTGCGAGCCGCGCACTCAAGTCCTGTTCAGACTACCTCCGAGCCAGAAGTGGTACGTGCGTTGCGTCAGGAGACTCAGGCAGCTTCTGCCTCTGGACGACGGACCGACGTAGAGTGTAGCGCACGGATCGTTCCGGCTGACCGCCCCGGCCGCCAGGTCTTCCTAGTCAAACGTTGGAAGTTTGTCGGCCATGAAGACTGTCGGATTGTAATCACATCATCCTCATGGACTCTACATGGGGACGATGACCGACAAATCGCGGAGATCCCCAGCGACCGAGTATACTCTTCCGTACGCCTAGCAAAGGCCATTGTTGGTTGTAGAGTGGATTTTCTAGCAGAGAAAGTGGCCATTTCCCCGGATGACTTTGCGCACATTGAGGCGGCATGGCTTGCGGCTCCGCGACCCGCCTTTAATCCAGGACTATACGCTTTTAATGTTCTGCTCGCTGCGGTGCTTCTTGCAAATGGCGCTGCCCATCTCGTCGAAAGAGGCGCTTCAGGTGCCGTATTGTTTCTCGGTATGCTTGGCATGATGTTCTTGGGTATAGCTCAAACCGGCCTCAACTCGTCCAGACGGGCGGGTACTTGGCTGCTGACTTTCGTTCTTAGCTTAGTCGTATACAGTGTGATCAAGGGCCCCCGCTAGTAGAGCATTGACCTATCCAAGAAGCTAGCCGGAGTCTCCTGGCTACGGCCACTTCTGCGGCCCGGCGCGCTGGCGTAACGGATTGTTTCTGTCGCTGAGAAGCATGTCTCAGCATGGAGTCTCGGCGGTTGATGTCTCTCGCCATGCTGTTTTTCTGTTGTAGTCCGACCTGTTGTTGTAGTACCTAAAACTCATGCAACTGGTCTCGAAGAAGATCAACGGAAAGACTTAGTGGTACTTGATTCGCAAGGGTCGAAAGAACGGTGTACCTACGAACGTTGAGACGATCTATCTCGGCAAGCCGGATAGGATCGCCGAGCTCCTCGGACTCAGCGCCAGCCCGGAGGCAACGGCAGACTTCCCGGTTGGAGGGCGAAGCCGCGAGGTTGGTGCCAGCGCCGCATTGTGGGCCGAGGCCAAGCAACTGGGGCTCGTCGAGCTCATCAACGCCACGCTCTCGGAGAAGGACCGGAGGCAGGACGCGTCAGTCTCCTACGGTGAGCTGTTGGTTGCCATGGCGATTCAGCGATCAATAGCTCCGCGGTCATTGAAGAGCCTTGTTTTCTGAGCGAATCTCTGAGGACTGCGGCATGTGTAAGGAGGGAGGTTTCTCATGCGTGGTCCCCATCCCCTCTATCAGATTCGCCTGAGTGGTGGTCAGAAAGCGCAGTTGCGGCGGGAGTGCCGTAGCCGGTCAGCCCAACATCGGTTCGTCGAGCGGCGGCGGAAATCAGTACGGGCTGTCTGCCCGCACCTGGAACGAGAAGTGGGAGAAAACACCCTTCGTAGGTACAATGGAAGAAATGCTCGACACCATCGAGACCCTGATGCCCCACCTGATCGGGTCGTGGGGATCTCCAGACGGGAACCCGGCGGAGTGACCAGCCGAAACTGTCGGATTACTTCCCATGAGCAGCACTAGCCCCTCAAAGGAGCCGCGATGTGTCCTCGCTTCTCCGGCGATACAGGCCTCTCTGTCCGGGCATGACCGGCCGACCAGATGACGCTTGGTATCCCCAGACACCAAAATAGAGGTTTTTGACTCCATCACCCCCTGGCTGGAACGGGTATTGCTGGAACGTGAGTGGGAACCATTCGCCTGGAATCATGGTCGGCGAGGTTGGCTCCCGCGGACCTCAGTCGAAACCGTCCCTCCGGCGCAGAGGGGGCCGAGAGTTCAACGATGCCCGCGCCTGCTACGATCAGTGGTTCCGTAGTGCGACGGACTGGTAACACCTCATGCCCAATCTCTCAAGAACCCGGGTCAGGCCCCGGAAGCGAGTCCGCATGGTACTGTTACGCAATGGCGGCCAGATTGCCCTTCCGGGAGAAACACATCCTCCCGGATCACTCGATCGTGGAGATGGTCATCTCGCAGTTGCCTCGACGGAGTCGTGAGCGACCTTCCGGCCTCAAGTACAGTCTCTACTATGGTTTGGCAGATGGAACCTCAGTCGTACGGTACGACAACGAATCAGGCAAGGGCGACCATCGCCACTGTGGCACTGGTGAAGAGACGTACACCTTCAGCAACGTCGAAAGGCTAGTCGAGGATTTCCTGGCCGACGTGGCCAGGGCAAGGAAGCCAGCCAATGAGTAAGGACCTTCGCATTGGAGTCGGGACCCTGCGGGAGACTGCGGGACGATTTGTGACAGCCTGGAAGAGGGGAGAACGAGGGGATATCGTCGAGCGACTGGAGCTCACCACCTTCGAGGACATGGAGACCTTCTTGGCGGTGATGACCTCGACCCGATGGGCTCTTCTGCGGGCGCTCCGCGCCAAGGGACCCATGAACGTCCGTGCACTTGCCAAAGCCCTGGCCCGTGACTACGAGAACGTCCACAACGATGTCGGCATACTCGCAAATGCTGGACTTATCGATCGATCGAGCGGTGGACGTGTGCTAGTGCCATGGGACACGCTTCTCGCCGAACTCGACCTGAAGGCAGCCTGATGCCTCAGCCAGTTTTCTGCTAATCTCACCTGCTCATCCTACCCCGTCTTGGCACCTCAGCAAGGCACGTTCGACCGCAGGGTGCGTTTGCGGGAGAGTGGCCCGGTCAGCGTGGCAGCACCAGCGAGCCGCCGCCCGGCGAGAGAGGAGGCCGCGGCCCCACCACTGTCTTCGGTGTCGCCACCTCAACGGAGGCCCGTGCCACCGCACCCCGTGTCAGTCCGTCGTCGGTGAAGAGCTGGAACACCATCCGGTGGGAGGCCCCCTCCCCCAGGTCCGGCGCCACGAAGGTCGTCACGGAAGCGTAGGGGTCCGAGAGCCGCACCAGTGGCTCTGCCGTCTGGGTCCACTGATAGGTCAGGGCTGCATCGACCGTCCCGGGCTGGGAGCTGGTTCGACCGTCCAGGATCAAGGGTGTTCCAGGAAGCACCGTGACGCCACAGGCGGCCTCCGCCTCGAACGGAGAAACAGGTCGTGTGTCCCCGAGTTTCGGGCCCTTCGACGACCGGTGACAGTCGCCTCCCATGAGGAGTCGCGATGTGTCCTCGTTTCTCCGGCGATACAGGCCTCTCTGTCCGGGCATGACCAGCCGACCAGGTGACGCTTGGTATCCCCAGACACCAAAATGGAGGGTTTGGCTCCGTCAGACCCTGGCTGGAACGGGTATTGCTAGAACGCGGGTGGGAACCATTCGCCTGGAATCATGGTCTCGGTGAGGTTGGGTCCCCGGGACAGGAGACGGCAACCGACGTGCCTCTGCAGTGGGAATCAGCGCCGGTCCAGCCGGCAGGGCTCAGTCGCTGGGTCGCCCGGCCGGGGCGGGTCCGCCTTGCGCGGTTGTTCCTCCGGCGCAGAGAGCACCGAGAGTTCAACGGTGCCCTCGCTTGCTGCGAGCAGTGGTTCCGTGGCGCGAAGGACTGGTGACACCTCATGCCCAATCTCTCAATACCTCTGTTCCTCACTCTCGCCATGCTGCTGTTGCCCTTACAGATCTTGGCCGGCTCTCCGCCCGAGGGAATGGTCCTGATTCCCGAAGGCCAGTTTTCGATGGGATCGGATCTAGGGCTGTATGACGAGAAACCAGAACGGCTCATCACGCTCTCGGCCTTCTACATCGATCGACAGGAGGTCTCCACGGCGGACTTCGCCGCTGCCGTCAAGCGTGGAAGGGCGTTCGAGAAGATCCAGGGACCCTGGTTTCGATTCAGCGCCGAGGGCTGCATCGACTTGCTCGAACATGCTCGCAGCCAGACCTCACCCGCGGCTCGGGCAGCCAAGCGGGCCGGCCCCGAGGCGGCAGCGGATCCCGACCGGCGCGCCGAAGCCGCGTTGACCTTTCTGGCGAACATGACCGGGTTTCCTCGTCGGGCTCTGGAGGGGGCCGCCCCGGCGGAGCTGTCCCGACTGCCGGAGGTACGCCGTCAGATACGTCTCCAGTCCCGCAAGCCTGTGCGCTGCGTCACGTGGCATGACGCAGTCTGGTATGCCCGCGTCATGAAGAAGCGCCTGCCGACCGAAGCGGAGTGGGAGCGGACAGCCCGAGGCGACGACGGCCGAGTTTACCCCTGGGGAAACTCCTGGCAGGAAGGTCGCTGCCGAGCCGGTCTGTCCGAGTCGGCGGGCCCCCTGCCTGCGGGCAGCTTTCCGGACGGGGCCAGCCCGGAGGGATGTTTGGACATGGCGGGGAATGTGTGGGAGTGGGTCGCCGACTGGTATGGCGAGGACGAGTATGGCCGGTCCATGGTCACCCGGAACCCGAAGGGGCCCGATGGTCTTCCTGCAGGACAGCTACCCGGCCCGGATCCGACGAAACAGATGCTCCGATCCCCGCTGCAGGGGCGGGAGAGAGACACCCGCAAGGTGCTCCGGGGTGGCGGTTTCGGAGGCACCGGTTCGTGGCGAGCCCGGTTCGACACTCGAGGCAGCCGCCGGCAGTGGAGCAACCCGAACTACTGGATGCCCGACGTCGGGTTCCGGTGCGCGAAGGATGCCCGATGACACGGGAGCGACGGCGGATCATGGCGATTCTAGATCCGTTCGGCCTGAGCCTGTCGAAGGCCACTAGGATCGATGCGGATTCTCGCGTGATGGCCCCCTTCGGCGTAGCTCAGGACATGCTTCGACAAACCAGGGCGAACGGTCACAGATTGATGCGGCCTCCCAGGTTTCGCCGTCGCTCCCGATGACACAGATCAATCCGGAGTCTCGGACCCAACAGGGAGAACCAACGGTGCAATTGGATCAGTTTCGAAAGCGAGAGTCCGAGCGGCCGAGAGGAGTGCGAACATGAGCGAGGCAGAGCGATTCGAGTCCGAGGGAGTCGTCATCGACGTTCGGGAACAGCGGGGTGCGGGCTCCACCCAAGTCTACATGACGGCGACGGTGATGGAGGGAACCGACGCGGCCCTCTCGGCAAGCGCGGCCTACGGCGCCTTGTCCCACATCCTTGCGGAGAAGAGTATCTCCACGATGCAGGAGAAGATCTTCGGCTCCCTCGCCGTCAAGGATGCCATCCTCGCGTCTCGTCAGTCTGCGCTGGAGGAGAAGGGCCTGGCGAACGACCGCTCGCCCCTCTACCTCGAGGGGAAGCCCGTCCGTGACGTTCCCTTCGCCGGCGTCCAGATCTGGGGAGTCGTCCCTCACCCCGAGAGCACTCACCGGGTGGTGGATATCGAACTCCCTCTGGGTCTCCAGGGACGTCAGTGGGAGGGAGACCATTTCAGGATGATCCACGTTCCCGCCATGACAGGATTGCGGCCCGGGATGGCGCCCTCTCAGTGCATCACGGAGCAGGCCGATGATCTGTGGCAGATCGCCCGCAGCTGTCTCAAGGCGCTGGACATGCCCTTTTCGAAGGTCTTCCGCACCTGGATCTATCTGGGCCGGATTCTCGACTGGTATGGCGAATTCAATCGGGTCAGGACTCGTCATTTCCGGGAAATTCTCCCACAGACACCCACCGGGATGATCTGTCCTGCCAGCACAGGAATCCAGGGACGCGCCGGAGCCGAGGAGTGCTTGATGGACATGCTGATCCTGGACCAAGACCGTGCCGCGACACCTGCTGTCGAGCCGATCCTGACCACGCCCCGCCAGCAACCGGCCCCGGACTACGGCTCCTCATTCTCGCGAGGCATGCTGGTTTCCCTGGACGACTGCAGGACGATCTACGTTTCCGGCACCGCGTCCATCGATTCCACCGGTGCCACGATCTACCTCAACGAGGCCGAGGCCCAGTGCTTCGAGACCCTGATGAACGTCGCGTCCCTGCTCGAGAGCAGAGGCTCCAGCCTGTCCAGGATCAGCTCTGCCACTCTCTACTGCACCAGCCGGGAAGTGTTCGACGCCTACCAGCAGGTGATCCGCCTGCTCGACGTGCCCCGGTTCCCGACCCTATCGGTCATCGCCGACGTCTGTCGATCCGACCTGCTCGTGGAACTGGAAGCTGTGGCAGCCGGTTGATTCCGCGGTTGAACTCCCCCCGGAGACCTGC
>JAJFLN010000221.1 GCA_021772705.1 Candidatus Cloacimonadota bacterium
CGGCTGTGATGGTCGCCGCCGGTGACCACCTGGAGATCACCGATTTGCCTCAAGCTCTGCGGGAATACCTGGACGATCAGTAACGTGCTCATCGCTTCGCCCCAGCGCGGCCGTGAAAGCGCTCGGCGAACTCCTTCTTCATCACGGCGCGTGCCTGGGCCGTTTCCCAGCTGATGATACCCCGGCCCACCAGCGACTGCAGGTGATCGTCCATGAGCACCATCCCTTCCTTCTTGCAGCCGAGCATGACGTTGGGGATCTGATGTAGCTTGTTCTCCCGGATCAAGTTGCCGATGGCAGGGTTTCGCAGGAGGCACTCGTAGGCGGCGACCCGGCCCGGTCGATCCGATCGGGGCAGCAAGGCCTGGCTGATGACACCAATCATGCTCTCCGAGATACTTCGGCGAATCTGCTCCTGTTGCTCCGGAGGGAAGACGTTGATCACCCGATCGACTGTCAACGCCGCGCTGATCGTGTGGAGTGTCGACAGGACGAGGTGACCTGTCTCGGCGGCCGCGATCGCCAACTCCATGGTCTCCAGGTCCCGCAGTTCGCCCACCATGATGACGTCCGGATCTTCCCGCAGAGCGGCTCGGAGCGCCCGGGAGAAACTGGTGGCATGGGTCGGCACTTCCCGCTGAATGAACTTGCAGTTGATCGATTCGTGAACGAACTCGATGGGATCCTCGATGGTTACGATGTGGCAGCTTCTGTTCTGGTTGATGAAAGACAGCATGGCTGCCATGGTCGTCGACTTGCCGCTACCGGTGGGACCCGTGATGAGGACCAGCCCCTTCTCCTCGAGACAGAGGGTGCGCAGGATGGGTGGTGTCCCCAGCTCATCGAATGTCGGGATCTTGGACGGCACCACTCTGAGGACGACTCCTGGACCATGCAATTCCTGGAAGGCGTTGCCTCGAAAGGAACCGACTTCGTCGATGCTGAAGCTGAAATCGAAGTCCTTGTCGGACTCAAAGATGGAGAACTTCTCCCGGGTGACCACGTGCCTCACCAGATGTCGTGTGTTCGCTGCCGTCAGCACAGGAAAGCGGGACCGCTCCATGGATCCGAAGACCCTGTAGATTGGGGGATACCCCACCGAGAGATGCACGTCCGATGCTTCGATCTTCACAGCCTCCGAGAGGAGTGTCTCGAGAGTGATCTCGTAGGGCTCCTCCGGTATCGCCAGATCGGGTCTCTCCGTCGAAGGTTGCAGAGCGCGATCCTCCTTGATTCGGGCCAGTAGCTTGCTGGCGGCCTCTCTGACCTTCGGATCTCCGTGAACCGTCAGCTCCGTGAGCTGGGCTTCCGCCTCGACGTCGCCGGCCTGGGCGCGACGGTAGAGAGTGCGGATGTTAGCCTTGTCAGGGTCGACGGTACAGACCGGAGTCCCCATCGAAATGCCGTCGGTCTGCATCAGTGTAAAGTCCCGGAACTCCGAGTTCCTGGTCACGAGGTTGGGCATGCCCGCCTCTCCACTGTCGAACATGCGATCCAGCTTCTCCAGCATGGCTTCCCCTTCCTGCGCCGGCCCCTTCAACAGATTGTCCCCCTTGACAGAAGAGTAGTCGAAGTCCTCGGACCTCTCCTGCAGAGGGGCGTCCGGCGCGAGCAGCTCAGCGCTCTCGGAGCGGGAGAAGGCAGCGTATCCAGGAGTCTTCATGGTCTCCTGGAGGAACTTGAACAGGGGGCGGCCGGCATCCCTCTTCTCGATGAGCGCCAGGTCGCAGAGGATCTCTCCCAGGACCCGCCCGGCCTGCTGGAAGGTCTCGAAGTAGGGTGCATTCAGCATTTCGTGAAGGGCGGAGGCCCCCCTGGCATCCCCCATCAACCACAGGGCTCGGGCAGCCCGGGCCCGGATTCTCACTTCCGGAGAAGAGAGATGCTCCTGGGCGCGATCCGCCAGTTCCCCGTATCCCAGCCGGGCCGACGCGTCGAGTGCGCCGGCCAGCAAGTCCGGATCGTCGGAGCCGAGGGCCTCGCCGATGAGTTCCTTCACCTCCGGACCCGACCGGGTTGCCAGCAGCTCCATCAGGCACTTCCGGACCTGGGGGTCAGGCTCCTGCCGGAGGATCGAGGCAGCCCTCTCCAGGGTCGAGGCGTCCTGCAGCAGAACCTTCTCGCCAAGCATCCGGGACACTTGATACCGGACCTCTGCCGAGGCGTGGCCCAGAAGCGCCAGGATGGCTTCCCGGCCCTCCGGTCGATCCCGATGCCTGAACAGACCGTGAAGGGCCTGACCTCGAACGATGTCACTCAGATCCTTGTCCACGAGCTTCAACAACAGCTTGAGCGCAGCCGGGTCTTCCATGTAGCCCAGGCAGAATGCTGCCTCCGCGCGGGCCAGCTCATTGGGCGACCCGAGCATGGCCTTCAACGTCCGGTTGACTGAATCCCTCTCCGTGCCTCCCAGAGCGAGGATCAGATTGGAGTTGAGCTTGACGCTGTCAGCACCTGACAGGAGTCCTGAGAACTTGGCAAACCTTTCCCTGGGAGCCCCGAGCCGGACCAGAGCCTCGATGGCCATGGCCTTGACCATGTCGACGTCCTGCCCCTGGATCGACTCCAGGCAGAGTTGAACTGACTTCTCGCAGGTCAGATTGGCTGCGGTCTTGAGCGCAACCATACGGATGAAAGGATGCTCACTGCGGCGATAGGCGTCCTGAACGATGCCGATGCCTTCCGGAAGGCGCAGGCCGCCGAGACTGTCGAGGGCATGAATACAGGTCCAGTCATCAGGGTCAGCGGCCAGCTTCTCCAGGATGGGCAGAGGCTTCTGCTTGCCCAGACCCTCGAGGGCGATTGCGGCGGATCGACGGAACTCCAGACTCCGGCTCGACGCGGCACGCTCGATGAGGCCGCGGGCCTCGGCAGAGGGCCGGTCTCTCAGAGCGACGATGACACCGGGCTGTCCTGTCTCGATCGCCTTTGCGGCCGCCTGGACCACCAGGCCATCGGCCTCGGAGTTCTCGAGCCTGGCCAGAGATAGGGCAGCCTGGGCCGCCAGGCCTTCCGAGAGCGCGAACCGGCCCAGGGTGGCCAACGACCTCCGGGTCGGGCAGCGACCGAGCTGGTGGAGGGCCTCTTCCCGCTTCAGCTGGTTCTCGGAGTCCGGAGCCCGGTAGAGTGCATCCAGGCAATCGGACAGCTGCTGCAGTCCCGCCTTGTAGAGGCCTTCCAGGCTGGCGTCGATCGCCAGGGAGGCATCCTGGCTGTCGGGCATCGCCTCGATCTCCCGGGCCAAGTCCTCCACCCGGATCTGATGCAGAGTCCAGAGGCTGGCCTTGCTGCGCTTCTCCTCCCGGCCAACCAGCGCCTGCTGTCTCAGGATCCTGGGGACCAGTGTCCCAAGGCAGGCTGTGATCTGCTCCTTGAGCTCCTGGGCAGTTCGCATACGCTCCAGCTCGAGGGCATCTGCAACGTCACCGGTGTCATAGGCGACGGGCAGTCTCTCCAGCTGGCGAACGATGTACCTCTGCGCGGCAGGGGGACTGACGCGGAAGGCCCTGAGAAGCTCGTCCTGAGTGCGCACCGAGAGAGATTATCACAGGAGGGTCGTCTCCTCCATGAACCGGCACGGGCCAGAAGGGGCATGTCAGCCAAGGGGTGGCTCGAGCTGCGGCGACACGGGAATTTACACAGAGATCTCCGTGAACTCCGTGATCCTCAATACTAGTGCGGTGGTCCTAACGCTTCCTTCCTTATCCGTTCGTGCCGAGCTTGTCGAGGCACAGAACGTCGTTTCGCGGACCGGCCCCTCTCCTGAGCTTGCCGAAGGGTCAGACGATATGGCCGCCCGCTCCGTTTATCCCC
>JAJFLN010000222.1 GCA_021772705.1 Candidatus Cloacimonadota bacterium
GGTTCCCACGGGAGAAGGAAGGGAGATCCAAGCGAATCATGAATGGGCTGGAAGAGACACTGGAGTTCCTCGAGGCACGCCGGGCGGCCGGGCCGTGCCGGGTTGTTCTGGTCTCTGGCGTCTTCAATGTGCTCCACCCAGGGCATCTGCGTCTGCTCAAGTTCGCCTCCGAGCAGGGGGATGTTCTGGTGGTTGGGCTGCTTTCCAACGAACAGGCTCCCAACGCTCTGGTCGACGAGAACGACAGGGCGCTTTGCCTCGAAGGGGTCAGCTACGCAGACGCGGTCTTTATCATGCACAAGTCTCCGACGGATACGATCCGTGACATTCGGCCCGATGTGGTCGCGAAGGGCCGGGAGTGGGCTGAGGCGAAGAACCCGGAGTCCAAGGCCCTGGCCGAGTACGGCGGAGAATTGCGGTTCAGCTCCGGAGATGTGACGTTTTCATCGCTGCAGCTGATCCGGGAGGAATTCGCCCGTAAACAGACGCTGGTCCTCCCCGAGCGTGACGGATACATGGAACGGCACCAGCTCGACCGGACGACAATTCGGAGTGCATTGACGGCCATGCGGGATCTGACAGTCCTGGTCGTGGGCGACACGATCATTGACGAGTACATCCTTTGCGAGGCCATGGGCATGTCTCAGGAAGACCCGGTCGTGGTGGTTCGACCTATCACCACACAGCGCTTCGTCGGTGGCGCGGGAGTGGTCAGTCTCCATGCACGTGGCCTCGGAGCCGACGTGAAGTTCCTCAGCCTTCTTGGAAATGACGATGCTGGAACCTTCGTGCAAGAGGAGATCGCGAGAAGCGGCGTGACGGCGCGGTACATTGTCGATCCTTCGCGGCCCACGACGGTGAAGCAGCGGTTCATGGTGAACAACAAGAAGCTGCTCCGTGTCAGCTACCTCAGGGAGCACGCCATAGTAGGCTCACTGGTGGACGAGTTCCTCGAACGATTCAAGGCGCTCGCTGCTGAGGTGGACCTTGTGATCTTCAGCGACTTCAACTACGGCTTGCTGCCGGAGCTAACCCGCCGCCGGGCCATGCAGGTTTGCGTCGAGCTCGGGGTCAGGACTGCAGCGGACTGCCAATCCTCATCCCAGGTCGGTGACATCTCTCGCTATGCCGCAGTCGACTTGGTCACGCCGACGGAACGGGAGGCTCGGCTCTCGCTGCATGACAACGAGTCGGGTTTGGTTGTCTTGGCCAACCGGATGCAAGGGAAGATGGGTGTGAAGGAGCTGATCGTGACCCTCGGAAGTGAAGGCCTGTTGATCCATCATCCAGTCAAGGGGACTTTCGAAACGGATCGTCTACCGGCGCTCAACTCGAACCCGAAGGACGTGGTAGGCGCGGGGGACTCACTGCTCGTGGGGACAGCCTTGACGCTAACTTCGGGGCATGACATATGGACCGCCGCCTACGTCGGAAACCTGTGCGCGGCACATCAGGTGTCTCAGCTCGGGAACCAGCCAACTCAATTGCAAGAGCTTCTGGACATACTCGACCAGGAGCGGTCCTGATGCGAGCCATCCTGCTCGCGGCAGGCCGGGGAGAGCGCCTCCGGCCCTACACGGACGAGACACCAAAGTGCCTGCTGCCGGTAGGGGGGAAACCACTGCTGGCCTACTGGCTCGAAGCCTGCGAACGGCACGGCTTCGACGAGGTGCTCGTAAACCTCTACTGGCTCGCTGATCAGGTAGAAGCCTTCCTGGAGCCGTGGAAAAGACGGCTCGATTTGAAGTTGATCCGTGAAACTTCACTGCTGGGAACGGCCGGGACACTCCGGGCGAACTGGGACTTCGTCGCCAGCGAGTCCCTGTTCTTGATGGCCCATGCCGACAACTTCACTGATCTGAATCTGGGCAAGTTCCGGGATGCGTTTCTCAGGGGCAAGCGGGACCTGACTGTCCTGGGAACCGCACTGTTCCGGACTCCGACACCCTCGACCTGCGGTGTCGTCCGGCTGGATGATACGGGGCACGTGATCGAGTTTCACGAGAAGGTCCCGGATCCGCCTGGCAACCTGGCCAACGGTGCCGTGTATCTCGGAACACCGTCTCTGGGATCCCACCTCCGGCTTGACGAACCGGGCCTGTTTCCCCTTGATTTTTCCACGGAGGTCATACCGCAGCTAATGGGCCGCATTCTGGGATGGGAGTTTCCGGGATTCCTCGTCGACATAGGCAGCCCAGAGCAGTATGAGAGGGTCCGGGCCCGGGCTACCGAGTTCCAGACCGAAACGGGACTCTCCCGCTCCAGCCAGCAGCGCTGAGCCGGGCGACACCGGGCGTAACGCTCACCGCTTGCTCCGCCAGAGGGCACGCGAGGTAGTTTCGGTCCGGAAACTCCCAATCCGGACGGAAACGAGGTAAGCGGTGCCCGTCCTCTCGAACCCTCGTCACGAATGGCCGGCTTCTGAAGCGCGAGCCGGGAGGGGCACGGCGAAGTGACCTGCCGGCACGAGGGCGACCGGTCTCCCAGGTGGCAGCTGGTCCAGCAGCTCCCTCCACCTACGGTCCGGATCGTCCACGGGAATCACGTTGGCCGAAACCAACGGCTCGGGGCGCAGACTGCTCGCAAGGTGAATTCTGATGCGGGCACTCTTCTGGTACATGCAAAGCGCCGTGTGCGCCTTTACCCGGAACTCTCGACGCAGGTCGGCCAGCACGGTTTCCAGGGAACCCATGGCCAGATACCGCTCCAGATCCGGATCTCCGTATCCCTGTTCGCACTCCGCCAGGACGAGCAACGCGCCGCCATCCCTGACGAGGGGAGCGCAGCGATCAATCGCCTTGTGGGCCTGAACCAGGTTCAGGTCGTGAGGACGACCTCCAGCGGAGATGGCGACCAGATCGTAGGGCGCCTCCGGGGATGATACTGACGCGACTTCATCCAGAAACCGGCAAGCCTGCCGGTGAGCGGCGCGCCAGTGGCCCGCATGGACTGCCAGCGGACGGCCTTCTCCGTCCAGGGTCAGATTGACCAGGAAGTCGGGACCGACACTGTGGACTGCCTCGGAGAGGTCTTCGTGAAGCGGGTTTCCGTCGAGCTTTCCCAGACATGTGTTTGGATCCTTTTCGCCGTCTTGGAGGACCAAGGAGTGGTTGGCTCGAATCGAGGTGAGGGCTGCGGCGCCGGGAAACAACGACTTGGGTCCGCCGCCGAACCCGGCGAAATAGTGGTGTGAAACGACCCCGGTCAGAATGAGAAGATCCGCCTCCAGGGCATGCTGGTTGATCCGAATGGGTGTTCCCCGCCGGGTAACTCCAACATGGACGCAAGCCGCCTCGTCGCTGGCCCGATGTTCCAGCACCCGGAGGCGACTGTACAGTTCAGGGCCGATGGTCTCCCGCAGCTCGAGGGTCGTGTGGGCCGGATGGTCTCCTGCAGCGACGAGGACAGTCACGGCGTCGTCGGGAACACCCGCCCGGTTCAGCCGCTCCAAGATGGCCGCCACCACCAGCGGACTCCGGGCGTGCCTGGATTTGTCGGGTACCAGAATCGTCACTGACCCCTGGGCGGCCAGAGCCTCGAGTCGAGGCGACTCCACGGGATGATCGAGAGCGGCGTCGATGGCCGACGCCAGATCACTCAACGGCTTGGGAGTTCCTGGATCGAGCCACCGGACTCGCTTATCTGACGTGAGCTCCAGATGCCGCCGTCCGTAGGGCAAGCAGATCCGACTCAAGAGCGCTCTCGCCTCCTTGCCTTGATAGCTATTGTGTCAAGAGTGGTCCCATCGGCTCCCCGCGGCGGAGGCGTCCAGGTTGATTCTGGAGCCGAGCAGACTGTACCATGGGGCCGCGCGAGAATGACTACGCAGTTTCGCATCCCATCTTCAGGCCATCTTCGGTCGCTCCTCAATCGCGGAATCCTCGACGTAGCCGACTACGCCTGCGGTCCCGCTCGCTCGGACCAACCGACTCTGACCCAAATCTGGGCGCGACTTCTGCGCATTCATTACCTGCGCGGCCCTATGCGCCCTCAGGCATCATGCTCAAAAGCACCGCGAAGCTCGACGATCGTTCCATCTCGCTCAGACAGGATCTGGTGCGCCTGCTTGCCTCGTGCCGGCGCGGCCACGTTGGTTCGGCCGCCTCAGTCATGGAGATCTTGCGGGTGCTGTACGACGAGAAGCTTCGATACGACAGTTCGAACCCCGCCTGGCCGCAGCGGGACCGGTTTCTTCTCAGCAAGGGGCACGGATGCTACGCCCTGTATCTGTTCCTCGCCGAGAAGGGATTCATCCCCCAGGACGAATTACTTCGCGTCTGTACGGCAGAGGGAATCCTCGCAGGCCACCCGGAACATCACATCCCGGGCGTGGAGTTCTCCACTGGCTCCCTGGGGCACGGTTTACCCGTGGCTGTGGGCCTGGCCCTTTCGGCGTGCCTGAGGCAGCAGAGTCATCACGTGTACGTCCTGGTCGGTGACGGGGAGTGCAACGAGGGCACCGTGTGGGAGGCTGCCCTGTGCGCCAACAAGCATGGGCTCTCGAACCTGACCGTACTCATCGACTACAACAAGATGCAGTGTTTCTCCACGACCACGGAGGTCCTCGATCTGGAACCCTTGACCGACAAGTGGCGTGCCTTCGGGTTCGCAGTCCGAGAGGTGGATGGTCACGACGCGGGTGCCCTGAGCCGAGTGCTCGCCGAAGTTCCCTTCGGAGTGAATCAGCCCAGCGCATTGATATGCCACACGGTCAAGGGACGGGGCTTCCGATCCATGGAGAACAACCCCATGTGGCACCACAAGAACGGCCTGGCCGATGCGGACATCGAGATGCTCTACAAGGAACTGGAGACCGAAGCTTGAGAAGGGCCTGTCTGGCTCAGGTTCTGGAGCTCGCTCGGCGAGACTCCCGTGTGATCTTCATCGGGTCAGATATCACGCGAAGCGGCGCCGTCGCCGCCTTCGCCTCCGAGATGCCCGATCGATTCTTCATGGAGGGCGTCAGCGAGGGCAACATCATCGGCATGGCTGCTGGCCTGGCGCTCGACGGCCACATCGCCTACTTCAATACGATCGCCACGTTCCTGACACGCCGCAGCTACGAGCAGATCGCCATTGATCTGTGCCTCCATGAGCTCAAGGTGCGAATCATCGGCAGCGGAGGCGGAACGGTCTATGCTCCGCTGGGTCCCACCCATCTGGCAATTGAAGACCTGGCGCTCATGCGAGCCCTTCCGGGGATGACCGTGCTCGCCCCGGCCGACGCCGACGAAATGTGCCGCCTGATGCCCGAAACGCTTGACTGGCCCGGGCCAATCTACATCCGTCTGGCCAAAGGAGGCGATCCGATCGTCACCCAGGGCATAGAGGGATTCACCATAGGAAAGTCTTACGAACTGCGCCCAGGAAAGGACGGACTCTTCGTGACCACTGGAGTCACCCTTCAGTCCGCGCTGGAAGCCTCCTCGCAGCTGGAGCGATCCGGCCTGAGTGTAGGAGTGCTCCACATGCCGACCCTCAAGCCCTTCGATCGGGCTGGATTGCTCGAGAGAGCAGCTGGCGTCGGCGCCATCGTGAGCGCCGAGGAGCACGTTCCATCCGGCGGCCTGGGCAGCGCCGTCGCCGAGTCCTTGGCCGAAGGCTTCGGAGGACAAAGGGCGCCGGCCTTTCTGCGGGCCAGCTTGCCGGATCGTTTCCACCGTCGCTACCAGTCTCAAGCCGATTTGATGGCCACCAGCGGCCTCGACGCCGCCGGCCTGGAACGTCAAATGAAGGCCCTGCTGTCGGCGGAGACAGTCGCCATCGTCGATCACAACACCGTCAAGGAGAGAACATGAATCGTACCCTGGGAAACATCGTTACTCTGGCCGCTCCCATCCTGGCCCTGTCCGTGCCAACGGGCCAGCTCTCGGCAGGGCAGGCTCCCAAGGTGGAGTTCGAGAAGCTCGTCCTCAAGAATGGCCTGCAGGTCATCCTCCATGTGGACCGGAAGCTACCGATCGTCCACGTCAATCAGTGGTTCCACGTCGGTTCGAAGAATGAGGAAGAGCGGCGAACCGGCTTCGCCCATCTCTTCGAACACCTGATGTTTCAGGGCTCTAAGAACGCACCGGGAGAGTACTTCGCCTTCGTCGAGAAGGTCGGCGCCAACCTGATGGAGGGAGGCGTGAACGGCACCACGGACTTCGACCGCACCAACTACTTCGTCACCGCTCCCGCCGGGTCCCTGGAGTACCTGTTGTGGCTGGAGTCCGATCGGCTGACAAGCTTGATGGAGGCAGTGGATCAGGCCGCCCTGGACAATCAGCGGGAGGTGGTCCGGAACGAACGCCGCCAGAGCCTGGAGAACGTCCCCTACGGCCGGGCCTTCCAGCTGATGTTCGAGAACCTGTTCCCGGAGGGTCACCCCTACTCCTGGCTCGTCATCGGAAGCCACGAGGACCTGGAGGCCGCCACCCTGGAGGACGTGAAGAAGTTCTTCGAGACCTACTACACGCCCAACAACCTGACTCTCACCATCGCCGGAGACTTCGATCCCGAAGCAGCGAAGAAGATGATCTCGAAGTACTTCGGGTCCATCCCACCAGGCCCCGCCCTGGCCCGGCCCGCCCTCATGCCCGTCACCCTGCCCATGAGCAAGCAGGTAGTGGTGGCCGATCGGGTGCCCCAGCCCAGGACCTACATGGTCTGGCCCGGTGTCTCCTACTTCCAGGCCGGCGAAGCCGAGCTGGACCTGGCGGCCGCAATCCTGGCCAGCGGGCTGTCGTCGCGGCTCCAGAGGTCGCTCATCTACGAGAAGCAGATCTGTTCCTCCGTTCAGGCCTACGCCTTTTCCCTCGAGTCAGCCGGCCTGTTCAACATCGTCGCCACGGCCCGGCCTGGTGCCTCCCTGGAGGAGGTGGAAGCCCTGGTGGACGAGCAGCTCTACAACCTGGCCCTCAACGGACCGACGAAGGAAGAGCTGAACCGGGCAAAGAACAAGTACGAGTTCGGGTTCATCACCGGTCTGGAACGGATCGGCGGGTTCGGCGGCAAGGCGGATCAGCTGGCCCGCTACAACACGTTCCTGGGAGACCCGGACCTCTTCGCCGACGACCTGGCCCGCTATCAGGAGGCCACGCCTGAATCGGTCCAGCTGGTGGTGCAGAAGTACCTCGAAGGAAAGAACCGCCTCGTCGTCCGGTTCGTCCCCGAGACCTCGCAACGACCCGACGTGGAGGAGCCGGACCGAACCCAGGTCCCGGCCATCGCCGAGGGCGGAACATTCCAGGTCCCCCAGATCCAGTCCGCGACCCTGGAGAACGGCCTGCAGCTGTTTGTCGTCGAGAGCCACGAACTGCCCAAGGTGGCCGTTCAGCTGGCCCTCCGTTCCGGCACCTCCTCGGAGAGTGTCGAACGGGCCGGCGAATCCGGCATGACCCTGAGGATGATGGACAAGGGCACCGGCGCCCGGAGCGCCCTGGAGATCGAACAGGGTTTCTCCGACCTGGGAACCCAGCTGGGCCGCATGGCCAAGCAGGAACGGTCGGCCCTCTCGTTCCAGGTGCTCAAGAAGAACCTGGAGCCTGCCATGGAGCTCTTCGCCGATGTGGCCCTCAACCCCTCCTTTCCGGCAGAGGAGCTGGAACGAGAACGGAAGAAGGCCCTGGACGACCTGCTCCAGTCCCGCAAGGACGCCCGGAGGATCTCGAGCCGCATTATCCCCATGCTGCTGTTTGGCCGGGATCATCCCTACGGCCACGACACTCTCGGTAACGAAGAGACCCTGGGAAAGCTGACTCCCCTGGACTTGAAGGCCGTCCATGCCCGGACATTCCGACCTGGGAACGCAGCTCTGATCTTTGCCGGAGACACGACTCTGGAGGAGGCAAAGGCCCTGGCGGTGGAGCACTTCGCCGGCTGGAAAGGCGAGGCCGCACCCCGGCAGAAGATCCCCGCGGCCAGCCGGGCTGACACCAGGAAGGTCTATCTGGTGGACCGGCAGGATGCCGCCCAGACCCAGGTGGCCTTTGCCATGCCGGGCATCACACGGGATTCGGAGGACTACTACTCCCTCACCATCGCCGATGCCGTGCTGGGAGGCGGTTTCGGGACCCGGCTCAACAAGAACCTGCGGGAGGACAAGGGTTACAGCTACGGAGCCTTCTCTTTCCCAGTCCCCCTCAGCCAGGCAGGCTGGTGGCAGGCCGGCGGTGGCGTTCAGACCAAGGTCACGAAAGAATCGATCGTCGAGTTCCGGAAGGAGTTGAAGCGGCTCGTCGGAAAGACGCCGATCACCCAGAAGGAGCTGGATGACGCCAAGGACAACCGGATCAGAGGCTACTCCCAGGGGTTCGAGAGCCTGGGCAAGGTGGCGGCCAAGGTTGCCTTCCTCTGGGCCTACGATCGACCCATGTCGGAGCTGAAGGAAGAACCGGAGGCCCTGGCAGCCGTGACACTCGACCAGGCGAACCAGGCAGCCAGGAAGTACGTCGATCTGGACCAGACACTGCTTCTGCTCGTCGGAGATCGCAAGGTCATCGAGGAGGGCGTTCGCTCCCTCGACATTGGTGACGTGGTCATTCTGGACGCCAGCGGCAACCCGGTCCCCTGAGGTAAGCGACCCTGTGGAGGTCGGCCCCCGTCGAAGGGAGTGAAGTGACTCCCCCAGGCGAGGGCTGACTCGATCCTGCCGGTCTCGAAGTCGATACGGTCCTTTTGTCCCCCTGGAGCGGCGTCCCTGAGGTTCAGCCGGACTGGATACCCTCCAGTACAAGGGTCTCATGGCTCCGAAGGCAGCTTCCACCGTATAACCGGACAATTGGTACGGCAGTTGCGGGGACTTCTTCAGCCTTCGGCATTCGCGGCAAGGTAAAGAACTGACCGAGAGGAGATCCCGGTCAGCCTGCCGCGGATTCGGAGGGGGGATTGAACATTCACAGAGCTCCTCGAGGAGTTCCGCGACCCCGGGAGAGGGGCAGGGCCATCGCAACCGTTCGTCTCATCGGGATTGGCAGACCTAAGCAAGGGGATGACGGGATCGGTCTTGCCGTCGCGACCCACCTGAGCGGCAGCCTTCCGGTCGGGGTGGAGTCCCGCCTGTTCGATGGCGATGGTCTGGGCCTGTTCTCCCGCATCGAGGGCTCCGACGCCGTGGTGATCGTGGGGGCAGTCGCCGGGGCCGGCGTTCCGGGCTCCATCTTTCGATGGGAGCTCTCGCGGATCAGCGCCGCTGCCTTGCCTGGCGCCAGAGTCCGTTTCAACGGTCGAAGCGTCGGCATTGTCGAGACTCTGGGGCTATGCCGGCTCGTGGTGGGGCCCCCCAAGCCGGCGATCCTGTTCGGCATGGAGGGCCTCGACTTCGAGAGCCGAACCGATCTCTCGTCGGCTGTCCGCCACAACTTGCCGATCCTGATTCAGGCCGTCAGGGACGAGCTGGACACCATCGTCACCGTCGTCGGACAAACCCGCTGAGCCCCCCCCCTGCCCACCGGAGTAGCGGAGCAGAGGCGGTTCAGCAACAGCCACAACTCGGTCAGTCCGTCAGATCCTTGAAGTGGGCGGACCACTGGAACGGAAGTCCTGGCCGGGTGTTGGCTGCCCGGAAGGCATCAGAGGGCTCCAGACCATCGAGCCAGTAGGCCTCGTCGTCCCGCTTGGCTATGAGAAACCGGCCGTCGTCCTCGCGAAACCTGGCCTGATGGAACCGCATGTAGATGTGCTCCTTGTCGATCCCGACAATTTCGATCTTGCCCAGGTCGTGAGACATGGAGTGGCGAGCCCGGCGCCCCAGACCGGAGGCCATTGTCCGGGCCTTCTCGACAAGCGCGTTGCCTCTGACGATGGGAACTTCATAGGGCAGGTTGCCCGCCGTCGGACGGCCCTGGAAGATGTAGTACGGAGGGATGCCGATGAATTCGAGCTTCCGGAACAGCTCACCCAGCACATCGGCGTCGTCATTGACACCCATCACGATGGGGCACTGATTCACCGGAATAGCCCCGGCCCGCATCAGAACATCCATTCCACGAATGGCAGGCTCTGTCAGCTCCCGGGGATGGTCGAAGTGGGCGATGATGTAGATCCGGAAATCGTTGTTCGAGTGAGCCGAGATCAGATCCACCAGCTTCGGGTCATCCAGGACACGCCAGGGGTTGAACGCCGGCATCTTGGTGCCGATCCGGATGGTGTGGACGTGGGGAATCTTCCGAAGTTCCGTGAAGATGTACTCCAGGCGGGTGGTGCCGAGGATCAGCGGATCGCCGCCGGTGAGGAGGACGTTGCAGACCTCCGGATGATTCCGGATGTACTCCAGCCCCTGGGTGACATCGAGGGATGCATCGTCGTTGTCGTCCATGAACAGCCGCTTCCGGAAGCAGTACCGGCAGTAGGCACCACAGACCTCGTTGCACAACAGAAGGGTCGTCTGGGGATACTTGTGTTGCACGCCGCGGCTGACGGTATTGGCGGCCTCGTTGGAGGCGTCCAGCTTGCCCCAGTCGTCAAGCTCTTCGATCCGGGGAATGATCAGCTGGCGAATCGGGTCCGCCGGATCGTCCCAGTCGATGAGCCCCAGGTAGTAGTCGTTAGCCCGGAAGACGTACTGCTCGGCGACCTTCTTCAGATCCTCCTTGACGTCATCGGGGATGTTGGTCAGAGCATCGATGCGGTTGACGTACTTGACCTTGTTGGCGCGGACTGCGGTCTCAGTGGTAGTGGACATTTCTTGACCTCCAGTTAACAGCATACAACATCCCCCCGTAGACGGTCCGATCTGGCCGTTCTAGTGCGGTGGTCCTAACGCTTCCTTCCTTATCCGTTCGTGCCGAGCTTGTCGAGGCACAGAACGTCGTTTCGCGGACCGGCCCCTCTCCTGAGCTTGCCGAAGGGTCAGACGATATGGCCGCCCGCTCCGTTTATCCCC
>JAJFLN010000223.1 GCA_021772705.1 Candidatus Cloacimonadota bacterium
CAGAAGATCACGATGGTGCTCCCCAACGACATCGACTGCGACTACACCTACAACGATGACGGTCGGCTCGCCAACCTGGACTATCGCAAGCCCGACACCACTCAGGTGTTCTTCGAGGACTTGACCTACGACGCCCGGGGAGACATCATCCGAAGAGTGGACAACGACGGAACCCACGACTACCAGTATGACGAGCTGGACCGGCTGACCCGCGCCGACGACCCCGACTCCGCCTACGAGCAGTTCGCCTATGATGAAGCGGGGAATCGGACTTCCGTGACCACCTCCGGCGGCAGCGCCGACTATACCGTCGACGTCGCCGACCAGCTCACCCAGATCGATGGGCCCGGGGCCTCCGAAGTCACCACTTTCGCCTGGACTTCAAACGGCGAGATGGCCTCCCAGCTCCACTCCTCAGCCACCACACCGACGACTTACGCATGGACCGTAAACTCTGGTTTATTGAAGGTGTCGTATGCGGCAACTGTCACTGTAACCTACACACACCTTCCCGCTGCTTGGTTGGGGTGGCAGTTGGCAAGCAACTCGCAATCCGCAGTGACATCATACACAATGTGGGATCCAGTGTCGCTGAACTCTACTGTACTCTTGGAGTCCTCGTTGTCTCCTCATAGACTTGTGTTGTCTGAGGGCGTCGATAGACTTCTAGCTACTCACGATGTCTCGGCTGGGCTCACCCGGGTTCCGCTAACCGACCATGTCGCTAGCATACTCACGGTAACAACTACCAATGCAGTGATATCTGATCGCCTGCAATACTCGTCTTATGGAAGTATTCTAGAAACCACGAGTCCTATGGACACTCTGAGCGCCGCCTACGTTGGCCGCCCAGTGCCTTCGAACGGTCACATCGACCTTCGGAATCGCGTCTACGCCCCTGCGCAGGGATCCTTCATGAGCAGGGATCCTCTCAGTACTTCAAGAAGTGCGTATGCGTATGTAGATGGCAATCCGATCTCCTACATTGATCCTGCAGGGCTATCCCGGCAGTCGCACGATTTCCGGTTCATCGATCATGGCGAAGTAGGAACTATGCTCTTAACTGTAGCCGGACCTCTTGGCAAAGCCGGGAAAACTCTCGAGCAACAAGACTATATCGGATCATACATGCATACCGGTGATCTTGCTGGAGGCAACGGATGTTCTCCTCGCTGCTGGGTGGTGCCCGGAACGGCTCACTACATCGTCAGTGCAAGGAGTTGGGTAGTCGAGGCTGGCATGCAGGGTTCGTCTAACGTCTACGTAACACAAGCTGGCGCGGGGTGGGTGCGAGAACATGAGGCACAGCACCGAGCTGACTTTAGAGCCGCTTTCTACAGGCACATCAAGAATGGCCTTGAGCCCGCGGTGAATAGCTATACCGGGGTACGCCGTGCATTGGTTTATGGAAAAACACTGGGGGAGTGCTATTGGGAGTTGTACAACAGAATTGATTGGGCCTTCTTCGATAGTAACTACCGACGGGAATCGGCCCGCTTGAGCGCTGCGCTAGATCAGGCCAAGCTTACGTGTTATCTCAGGCCGGATGGGATCAGAGAGTGCGTGCCTCCAAGATAATGGCAATGACGTGGAAACGTGTTATCGCCTGCGTAACAGGCGTACTCTTACTTGCGAGCATGGCCTTGGCGGTGATAGGGGCCGAACTTGTCCAAGTTGACAGTAATCGCGATCTCCGTAGTTTGGCTCTGTATGCCGGCCTTGCTGTGGTGAGAGCCTCTTCAGACTTGCCAATAGAGTTCAAGACCTTGGAGTATCCAGAGCGTGTGGACTCTATCTTTGGGAAGTTCCAAGACGTAGCAGATCTCACGGAAGAGTTCTTTCAGATCGCACGGTCAGAAAATGCCAATGATGTGATCAGAATGTATGCTGCCATTGGAGCCGCTCCGACGCAGCGTGAAGAACTGGTTCCTTTGATTGAGAAAGGGACGCGACACCACGCGCAGCCGATTAGAGAGGCTTCAGTGACTTCACTCCGGTGGTTTCATTCGTTCAAGACCTTGCGTCTTTGTGTTGCAGCGCTGAGAGACAGCTCTGCTAGGGTTCGCGAACGGGCACTCGCTGTGTTAGTTATTCGTACAGGCGTTAATCGTGGCACTTCTCCTGCAGTCTGGGAAGACTGGTTGGAAACTGAAATGCCAGAACGGGGAATGAGTTCTCAAGTACGATGTACAAGTACATCAGGAAACACGGCAGAGATCGGGAAAAGTACCCCCTCTTCTCCATGATTGTGTAGACATGGAAAGACCCGGATCTGGGGCGAACGGCAGGTGCTCGCACGTAGGTTTATCGCTCTGGAGCGGGTTCTCGGCGGCCGTGGGCTACCTATTCCGTGGCGCGTAGGTCGAAACGTGCCATGAATCCGTCGATTTCTGGCGAATTCGCGTCTGTCGTCATGCGGATCCGCCTGCAGCCAGCTTTCTCGCGATATCGTTCCGAGTCGCGGGGGGACTTTTCCCGATCTCTGCACGGAGAGAATATCAACAGCGAGCTGAAGTCTTTCTAGTCTTGAGTCTGAGCAGTGGTTCAGTTCTCCCCGCAGATTGAGGCTGTCCCCCGTCGACAGCGGATAATCTTCCAGTCAGCTGCGGGGCGCCATGAGCCGCCGTCAGGCGGCGAAGGCTCGACCCGTCTGCTGCACTGGCAGATTATACGCGGCGCCTGTGACTCCCGAACCAAACCGCGAAGCGCCGCCCGGACAACCACGATGGCCCCGACAAGCTCCACCAGCTCCCGGACCACCTCTCAGCCGCGACGCTGGCGACGGACCGGACGTGACAGGCCCCGCCGCCGGAAGTGATCCACCCGGACCGACGTCTGCCAGCTGACCCGGGAGGACCTCGCCGCCGGAGCGCGGGGGAAACTGCCAGGCCGTGGACAGCCCTGCGGTCTGACCACAGCCTTTGGACGGCCCGAGCTCTCGCCGCAAGCGGCTCTGAGCTCGGCCCGCCCACAGTTCCCTCCCGCGTGATGAGCGTCGCCCCGCCTTGCCCTGGAAGAGGGGGAGTCGGGGCTCGCGGCGGTGCGGCCTTCGGCCGCGATCGTTTGGAGTTGGCGACGAGACGCTACTTGTCTGGCTGACGACCTTCGTTCTGTGAGTCTCGCTGAGTCGCCAGCAAACCATCAATCATCTTGAAGACTGCCCGCTGATCTGCAGGAGGAAGCTCCTGGACGCGCTGGAGTCGTTTCAACATTCTCGGACGGCGAGCCACTGGGCGAGCCGTCTCCGGTTGTAGGCCGAGCATCTCAACGGCGCTCACTCCGAGTGCGCGGGCGAGCTGAGCCACGATAGCTCC
>JAJFLN010000224.1 GCA_021772705.1 Candidatus Cloacimonadota bacterium
CGCTCCGGCATCACCCCTTGACCTCGCAGGTGATGCTCGACGTTAGCCCGAAAGGGACTACCGACTGACTGGTGCCCCACGTTGTGAGAAGCGATGGCTGACCGTTTTCCAAGGTTTGAATCGCCACGGCTCCTCGACGCATCGCCGCTGTGCGGCGATGAGCTCGTCGCCTTCATCAGTCTGAGGAACGGCGGCAGTACATCGCCGACCACAGCCGTCCCCTTCCACCGAGCCCCGAACACCCGAATCTCGTTTCAGCGTAAATCAGCGTGTTTCAGTCCGGTTCACGGGCCGACACGCCTCTGATCTTCTATCCTCATGGCTTCACTGACAAAGGAGGCACACCGTGCGACCATTCCTCTGCACAACCTGCAATGGTTCACTCCAAGTAGTCGCGAAGCTCTTGGGAACAACCGTTGGCACACTTCACACGGATGGAACACTCACATGGTCTGGGAACGTAGACTATGCGGAGACACTCTCGTACACCGTCGAATGTGAGGATCACGGCCATCCGGTATCCGACATCTCAATCCAGCCGTCTGGCCTAGCGGCTGAACCTCGGGGGTGACTCTACCGGCCCCGCAAAGCAGCCTCAGCTGCAACATGGCCGGCCAAATCCGCCCCGAGTCTCTTGATGCTCGTTGACTCAGATAGCTCTCGCCAGCGACCGGTTTGCGCACCTTCTTGTTGATCCGATAGCACCAGCGCAGCCGCGGAATAGTGTTTCTCCAAGACCAACTTCTCACAGAGCAGTCGGTACCGTTCGGCATATGATGACCCTTGGAACTCCTCTCGCACGAGGAACTTTCCAGAATCTGCCCCAACCGGATTCATCGAACCTGCGGACTCTTCGAGCAAGAACACATACCCCACAAACGGCCGTCGAGACTCACCAAACGAACGCTCTCTGAATGCTGTCCATAAGTCCACCGCGTTTCCCAAGGCCTCCTCGCTGCGGTTGTTGACGTTGTTGCCGAAGGAAGGTCCCACCTGAGACTTGAACTCCAGCGCGGCCACTAATCGCCTATCGTGTACCACTACGAGATCCCACATCTTGGTGGGGCGAAAGAAGCCTGGAAGGGTGACGTCCCTCCTCTTGGTATGGATCGTGCTTCGGGGCAAGCCGTTCTGCTCGACAAGTTCGGCAACAATCCGTGCAAACCCATCCATATTCTTGCCAGAGGTAACCGCAGAGCGATTGCCCTGATCATGTCGACCTGTCGCGGTCTGCGTCAGTGTGGCGCTGGTTCGAGAGGCCCAGAAGAGCTTTACAGCCTCGCACAATCCGTCTTCAAACCGATCGAGTTCAATTCCCATCAATGGCCACCGAATCTGTCAAGTGTGAGCGAGCCTTGCAGCCGCCGCTACGAGTCTCTGTGGTATGCCGTAGGCAACCTGCGCCAACTCATCGATCTCAGCCTGCGTACCCATGCTCGACGCGGCAGAAAGTTCCTCTATAAGTGAACGTTTCAGCTGGGAAAGCTTGGGCAATCGAACCTTACGAATCGTCTGTGCCTGCCATCTCAAGGTTCCGCCTCTCATCTGAACGGAGTGTGTCTTGACTTGCAGTTGCACAACCGAACTCTTTAGCAATGCCTTAAGTGCCAGCAACTCCCACTCATCAGACGATATCCAATAAACGTTGTGGTGTGGGTAATATTCACCAGGGTCAAATGCAATGGGTGGGTACTCTCTCAAGTCTGGGATGAGTAGCTTAGGCTGTCGCTGTAGTGCGGGCCAAATCCTGTCAATCGTTCGATACCATCGTCTGGGGTTCTTCTTGGATATGTGTCTCGTCGCCAACCTGTCGTGGTGGCCTTCAAGATAGCTCTTCAGGCCGGGGAACTCCGTCAACGGCCGTAGGCTACCCTTCTCTCCCCCTGAGAATGGGTTCACCAAGTGAGTACCCGTCCAACTTACGCCGGCATCACTGAGGTGTTCGGCCTTAGCCAATGGAATCTGACACTCTTCTTCAATCGTCTCATCCTTCTGCTTCAATACGAAGACTGCGTCGGCTCCCGTCGCCACACCGATTCCAACTCGCGTATTCGCGCTCGACTCCTCAACAACGGGAAAACTCTCCGCCAGGGTATCGAGGAGTTCCTTGGTCTCCAGTGACGTTGTTATCCACGGCTCCTCTCGCTTGTACCATGAGGAAAACCACTCCCCCTTGGAAGCTGGCAGCTCTTGCCCCTTGGCCTCCACTCGCACTTCGTCCAGCGTTCTTTGGCTGATCTCACGTAAATCGACTGCCAGTGTAGGTCCCGGCGTGCCTTTCGATATGGCCAATATGCATGGATACGCAGATACGTCTGACAAAAATGGTTGCGTGTGCTCCAAGTTCACATAAGCCGACACACGATAGCTCTCCGCAATTAGTTTCCGCAGTCTTCTTCCATAGAGGTTCTTGGCAAAACGGTTTGCCGTAATGAACGCTAGCCTGCCGTCGGTCTTCAGCAGTTGTAGCCCCTTCTCAATGAAGGCCACGTATAGATCGGCACGATCTCCAAGGGTAGTGAACGTATGCCGGTAGAAGGCCAGCACACGCTTCGGAATCTCCTCTATCCTAACGTAGGGGGGATTCCCCACGACGAAGTCAAACTGACGGCCCAACTCGGTAGCCAATGCATCGGCCTGGAGTATCCACTTCTCTGCCAAGTCCACGGCCCTAGTGTGTGGACATCCTGCCTCGATGAGCAGGTGAACGACGTCCAATCGGGTAGCCTCGACAACGCTTGCGTTGAGATCCACTCCCAGAATCGAGCCATCAAGCGTAGAGCATGCCCACCCTTCTACACTTGGATGCAACTTCTCTGACCGTACCAACCGAGAGACCAACTCCTTCGTGAAGGCTCCGTCGCCGCATGCGGGCTCTAAGATCTCGACCTCCCGAAGCACACGTTCAACCGGATCGTAGCCCGCGATATCCAGTATCAGGTCAACAATCTCGGGACGAGTGTAGACGACACCCCAGACGCCGCTGGCGGCCTCTCCCCAGAGCTCTCTCCAAGATGGCGTACACAGGTCCAACACTCGATGCAAATCTCCTCTGGCTCGACTGTAGGCTGTTCGAAGTGACGCGTCAAGATCCCCAGCGACTGCAGCTGGTGGCCTGAGGCCGTCGCCGAACTCTGCGGCTAGGATTACGGCATGGCTGTCGTCGGGTTGCACACGGTTCCACCGTTCTCGCCGGGCTCAAGACGTCCACCTCGCCAGCTCGGCGGACGACTTCGCCCTCCCACAGGTAGTCTCCCAGCGTCTCCGCTACCCGGCAACAAGAAACGTCGTCTCCCGTTGCCAGCTTCCCGCATGGGTAACCGTCCCATTCGGCCTAACAGAAGGAAT
>JAJFLN010000225.1 GCA_021772705.1 Candidatus Cloacimonadota bacterium
CCTTTCCGAAGCTCTACCCAACGTCAATACCCAAGGCAGGAGCCGGATGAGTTGAAGCTCACGTCCGGATCTGTGCGGGGGGCGGCCCGTGAGGGCCGTCCTACCGCGACCGGATCCTCCTCCTCCCACCTCGCTACTGGAACGTCTCGCTCCGAAGACCGCTGACCTCCAGCTCGAGCCGATCCACCGTCAGGGTGATCCCGGAGGGAACCGTGGCTCCAAGGAGCGTTCGCAGCCCGGGAAAGAAGGTCACGGAGGCCACAGGGGTGGTGCCGAGAAGACTGCCGTCACTGGCCAGGAATCGGACCGAGTTCTGCGAGAGAGTAGGACTGAGACCCGTTCCTTCCAGGACGAAGCTGTTGCCCGCCACCCGGTTGCCGCTGATGAAACGAGTGATCCTGGGAGTGATGTTCAGCCGGGCTGGGTTGGAGAGGGCGACGAAGGAGACGGTCTGGCTGGGGCTGCCTGTCGAGTTGGCCGTCTGCTGGATCCCCACCTGGACGTCGCCAGAGACGATGTCCGAGGGCAGCGTTACCCTCAGTGTGGTCGTGTTGACCAAGGTCACAGCAAGCACGAAGTCCTGCGGCTCCAGGGCCGGACGGGTCGCATCAATCGTCGTCGCCGTCACAGCCGCCACCTTGTAGATGAACCCGAGCAAGGCTTCATTCGTGCCGAAGCCCTCTCCCGACACGGTGAGGGTCGTCTCGGCCGTGGGCGTCGCGGGAGTGAGCAAGGTGACCGATAGCGTGCTCCCCGAGGTCGATGCCGTACCGGTGGTCGTCCCGCTGGGGTCGAACATCACCGGAACTCCAGGCATGATGTTGGGCGCCAGCTCCTCTGGCCCACAACCGGCGCCAAGGACGAGGAGACCCACCTGAAGCCCAACAGCGATGAGAAGCAGATGGAAGGTAGGCCCCTCCGCGGATCTTGCCTCGACGGGGCTCACTCCGCTGTCCGATCTCCCTCTTCACCCTCGAGGTCGTCGACTTCAGCAGCCTCGTCGTAGTCTTCGTCGTCGTCGACGACCTGCTCCAGATGATCCGGCAGACGGAACTGGGTGAGAAGCCCCTTTAACCTGCCAAAATCCCGTTCGTTGGGAGGGAGGTTCTCCTGTAACAACGTCTCGTGGCTGATGGCGCTGATCTTCTCCGCAAGCCCGCGAGTCATGACGTTGAACGCATCGGCCAGCTCCTTCAACTCATCCCGAGGTCGCAGGGTGGTCACGATGGCCAGGTTACCCGTGCCGATCTCCTTGGCCACCCTCTCCATCCTGTAAACGGGACCCGCAATGGTGTGAGTCACCAGGATCGACAGGAAGAAGACGAAGAAGAGGCTGAACCCCTCCGCTATCAGGATCTTGGGAATGAGGAAATTGGCTATCTCCTGCATGGTCATGTCCGGCGCTGTCAACTGTTCTGCTGAATGAATCAACAGCTCCTGGACCCGCTCTGAGATCAAGAGATAACAAAGCCCGCCGACCAGATTAGCCACGATGGTGACCATCAGCATGAAGATGATGGTCAGCTTCAGCTGAAAGGTCGGCTTGGATACGATATTGCGTCGCCTGGTGCTGGACATTCTCCGCTTCCCTCCCGGCCGAAGAGCCGATTGCTCCGACCGATGCTCATACTATCATCGGGTTGGGAAGAGTCAAAGGATGGCGACCTGTCAATCCCGGCTGAAGCCCTTCCGTGGCGAGGCAATGATAAGGTAAACCCAGTCCGGCAGGGAAGCGATCGAGACCATGAAGTGGGGATCCAGATGAGCAAGACGGAACCGGCCAAGAGTGCTTCGTCCTCGGGAGGACAGGGCAAGATCCTGGTCGTCGATGACGATTTCCTGATCCGGGAAACCGTCTCGGCCATCCTCAAGGCCGCCGACTACCAGATTATTCAGGCGGAAGATGGCGCCGCGGCAATGAACCTCGCCAGCAAGACCGCTCCGGATCTGGTCCTCCTGGACATCGTCCTGCCCGATGTCGACGGTTACGAGATCTGTGCCCGGATACGGGAGTGCTCCCCCGATCTGTTCTTGCCCGTGATCCTCCTCACGTCCCGTGGCGACCTGGAGAGCAAGGTCTCGGGCTTCTCCGCCGGCGCCGACGACTACATCACCAAGCCTGTCTCCCCCGAGGAGCTGCTGGCCCGAGTGCGGGTGATGCTGAGACTCAGACACTCCCAAGCCTCTCTCATGCGCCTCGAGAAGGCCCGGAACGACTTTCTCGCCGTGGTCACCCACGATCTGAAGCTCCCCATCTCGCTCATTCAATCGTTCTGTGACTTCCTGCTGGCGAAGAAGCGGCCCCTCGAAACCGAGGATCGGGACATGCTGAATCGGATCAACTCCAATGCTCAGTTCATGCAACGGATGGTGAGCTACTTCCTGGACCGGAACACCCTGGCCAGTGGCCAGCTGGTCTTGAGGCCAACCCGGGTCCGGGTCGATCGGCTCCTCGAGGACTGCGTCGAGAGGACCGAGCCCCTGTCGGAACACCGGGAGATCGAACTGGTCGTCGAGCCTCCCGCCCGGGAACTTCCGCCTCTGTACATCGACAGAGATCTGATCGTCCAGGTGGTGGACAATCTTCTGTCCAACGCCGTGAAGTTCTCACGCAAGGGAAGGCCTGTCAGGGCGGGCACTCTCCTGCTGGAGGACAGCGTCGAGGTCTTCATCGACGACGCCGGGCCAGGAATCCCGGAAGACAAGAGGGAGTACATCTTCCAGGAAGGTAGCCGGATCGACCAGACCAGACAAGGCGAGCCCCCCACTCCAGGAACCGGCCTGGGTCTCTACATCTGTCGCAACATCGTCGGCCTGCACGGCGGACGGATCTGGGTCGAGGACGGAGAGCAATCGGGAGCCCGGTTCAAGTTCAGCCTTCCTCTTCGGTACGAGAGGGACCGGGACCACTGAGCTCCCCGCCCGCTTTACGGTGAGGCGCAGCCGCCACGCCGTGCTTTCTGAGAAGGCGGTGCAGCGTCTCCCGGCCCACTCCAGCCTCCTGGCTGGATTGGCGGACGTTCCCTCGATTGCGGCGCATCAGATCCTGGAGGTACGCCCGCCCCATCGCAGCCTGTCCCTGGTCCAGCACCTCCCGGTACGTCCGGCCCGAGAAGTCCTGGATCAGCTGGATAGACTGGTGCTGCGTTCCCGTAATCTCCTCCGGCAGCGACTCCGTGGCCACTCTCTGCCCCGTTTCCAGGACCACGGCGCGGGCAACCACCGCTTCCAGCTCCCGCACGTTCCCTGGCCACGAATAGGCGGTCAGCCTGGCCAGGGCAGGCGGCTCGAAACCCAGAAGAGATTTCCCCTCCTGCCTGGCCCGTTCCTGGAGAAACCGGTGGGCTAGAAGCGGAATGTCGTCCCTGCGGTCCCGCAGAGGGGGAAGATGAATCGGAAAGGTGCTGATGCGGTAAAAGAGATCTTCCCGGAACCGCCCGGCGGTGACTTCTGACTTCAAGTTCCGGTTGGTGGCAGCGATGACCCTTACATCGACCTTGCGTCCCGCCGTGGCACCCACGGGTCGGACCTCACCCTCCTGGAGAAACCGGTTCAGCTTCACCTGCAGGTCCAGCGGGAGCTCGCCAACCTCGTCCAGAAACAGAGTGCCGAGGTGAGCCTCCTCCACGAGACCACGCTTCTCCTGCTTCGCTCCCGTGAATGCTCCCTGGGCGTGGCCGAACAACTCGC
>JAJFLN010000226.1 GCA_021772705.1 Candidatus Cloacimonadota bacterium
GCCGGGCTGCTGGCCTTGCTGGCAGCCTCGGAGGGGCGATTTCGGGCTGCCATGCTCTATCTGACGCTGGCTTGCTTCATCGACTCCAGCGATGGAACGTTGGCCCGATGGATCGACGTAAGCCGGTGGACGCCCGCTTTCGACGGCCGGAAGCTGGACGACATCACGGACTATCTGAACTACGTCATGATCCCAGTGTTCATGATGCATCGGTTCGAACTGGTGACGGCTCCCTGGACGCCGGTGTTGTTCCTGGCGATCATCGCGAGTGGCTATGGGTTCTGCAACGCCAGCGCCAAGACGGAGGACGGGTTCTTCACCGGCTTTCCCTCCTATTGGAACGTTGTGGTGCTCTACCAGTATCTGCTCGGCTGGCCAACGGTGGTGAACGCCCTAGCAGTGCTGGTGCTATCAGTCCTGGTGTTCGTGCCCACCCGGTACATCTATCCATCAAAGACGAAGCAGCATCAGGCGCTGACGCTGACACTGTCGATCCTCTGGGGAGGCGCCATGCTCTATCTGGTGATCCGGATTGAGAGTCCACCCGTGCCTCTGGTCTACGCGTCGCTCCTCTACGTGTTGTACTATATGGGCCTCTCATTCCGGCTCCACTTCCGCTTGCCGCGGGAGCCGGCCCAGCTGCCCTGACTCGCAGCCGGGACTGGAGCCGGACCGCCCTTCAGGGGACCCAAGATGACCGTAGACGTGACGGAGTTCCGCGATATCTACCCCTTCGAACCTCACTACCTCGACATCGAGGGACACCGCTATCACTACGTGGACGAGGGTTCCGGTGAAACCATCGTGATGCTCCACGGCAACCCCACCTGGTCGTTCTACTATCGGCGGCTGATTCAGGCTTTCAAGGACAGCCACCGGGTTCTGGCGCCGGACCACATGGGGTGCGGTCTCTCGGACAAGCCCCAGGACTTCGACTACACCATGGCCGCTCATGCCCGCAACGTGGCCCGGCTATTCACGGAGCTGGATCTGAAGGACGTAACCCTGGTGGTTCACGACTGGGGCGGCCCCATAGGCTTTCACTTCGCCCTGGAGCACAAGGAGCGAATCAAGAGGATCGTGGTCTTCAACTCCGCCGCATTCCCTGTCCCCGCTGAAGCGACCTTTCCCTGGAGGATCAGGATCTGCCGGATACCCCTCTTCGGCGATCTCTCGATCCGAGGACTCAACCTGTTTGCAAAGATGGCGCTGCGATGGGCTTCGGCACGGCCGGAGGCACTGACGCCCCAGGTTCGGGCTGGCTACCTGACACCCTACGACAGCTGGGCCAACCGCGTGGCACTCCTCAGGTTCGTTCAGGACATCCCTCTGGGCCCTGAAGACGTCACCTGGAATCAGGTTGCCCGGATGGAGAACAGCCTGTCCGAGCTGGCCCACATTCCCATGCTAATCGTCTGGGGAGAGCTCGATTTCTGCTTCACCCTGCCCATCCTCGACCGCTGGCAGGAGTGCTTCCCGGAGGCTCGGGTGGAACGGATCACCGATGCGGGCCACTACGTGGTGGAGGACGCCCCGGACAAGATCATACCGATGATGAAGCAGTTCGTGGAGGACCACCCTCTTGCCTGAGTCCGGATCCGGCGCCTCGACGGTCAACATCGCGGCTTACCTTCCCGAGATGGCGGCGAAGCACCCCTTTCGGCGAGCCGTGATCTTCCCCGAAGGCCGGGACAGGAAGGGCCGGGTGGCCTACACCCATCGGACGTTTCGCCAGCTGAACGAGGACTCGGATCGGATCGCCCACGGACTTGCCGGAGTTGGAATCGGCCGCAGCTGCCCCACGGCGCTGCTGGTCACGCCATCGCTGGAGTTCGTCGCCATCGCCTTCGCCCTGTTCAAAGTGGGGGCCGTACCGGTCTTCGTGGATCCCGGGATGGGCCGAAAGGCGATGCTCCAGTGCTTCCGAGAAGCCGCCCCGGAGGGGTTCATAGGAATTCCCAGAGCTCAGCTTGCCCGGCGGCTCTTTCCGGGCTCCTTCAAGTCGGTTCGAGTGGCGATCAACGTGGGCCGCAGCTGGGGTCTGGGAGGGATCTCGCTGGAGGAGTTGATGCAGGGAGCCTCCGCTCCCCATCCCGTGGCGGCCACGGAGGCCAGCGAGGTCGCAGCGATCCTCTTTACCTCAGGCAGCACGGGCATCCCCAAGGGAGTGCCATTCACACACGGCATGATCCAGGGCCAGGTCGATCTGCAGAAGAGCACCTACCAGATCGGCGAAGACGAGGTCGACATGCCGGCCTTCCCCCTCTTCGCCCTGTTCAGCACGGCCTTCGGAATCCCCGCCGTGATTCCCGATATGGACCCGACCCGGCCCGCCCACGTGGACCCTCGACGGATCGTCGAGGCCGTCGAGAACCAAGGAGTCACCCATACGTTCGGCTCCCCGGCCATCTGGCACCAGGTGGGCAACTACTGCGACGAACAGGGGATTGTCCTGCCGTCCATGCGCCGGATACTCATGGCCGGTGCACCCGTGCCGGGCCGATTACTGCAACGATGGCAGCGAATCCTGCCCGCCGGAGAGGTCCACACGCCCTACGGCGCCACAGAGGCTCTCGGGGTGAGCACGATCTCTGCCAGGGAAGTGGTGGAGGACACCTGGGGCGGCAACAAGGAAGGCCGAGGCACCTGCGTGGGCAGGTTGTTGCCGGGCATGGAAGTCAGGATACTGGAGATCACCGAGAGCCCCATCGAACTAGGCCCCCAGGGCTGGGCCCCCCACGAGGCTGCCGCCGGCGACGTGGGGGAGATCACCGTGCGAGGCCCGGTGGTTGCCTCCGAGTACATGGGACGCCCCAAGGAGACCCGGACAGCGAAGGTCCTGGAACAGGGAACGGTCTGGCACCGGATGGGCGACCTGGGCTACTTCGATGATCAGGGCCGTCTCTGGTTCTGCGGTAGGAAGAGCCACCGGGTCATTCGTAACGGTCTTCCCCTGTTCACGGTCCAGATCGAGGGAAGATTCAATTCCCTCGATGGCATCCATCGAACCGCTCTGGTCGGTGTTCCCGGCCGTACTCTGGGTCAAAGCAACGCAGTCCTCATCGTCGAGCCCGATGCAGATTCCAGGCGCCCGAGAGACACTTGGAAGCGGGAGCTGCTCGACCGGGCGCGAAGGCTAAACTTGCCCATTGACGACATCCTGTTTCACGACTCCTTTCCGGTGGACGTGAGACACAACGCGAAGATCCGGAGAGAAATCCTGGCCAAGTGGGCGGCAGGGAGCGTGGCTGACGGGGCACGAGCTTGAAGGCCCTGGTGACCGGGGGCGGCGGTTTCCTGGGTCGATACATCGTGGAGAAACTCTTGGCCCGTGGTGATGAGGTCACGGCGGCTTCCCGGCGGATCTACCCGGAACTCCAGGCCCTCGGCGCCAGCTCCATCGCCCTGGACCTGACCGACGGACCGGGAGTGCTGGCCGCCTGCTCGGGCAAGGACGTGGTCTTTCACGTCGCCGCCCGGGTCGGACTGGAAGGCAGCTACCAGGACTTCTGGGACGCCAACGTGATGGGAACGGATCACGTCCTGGCGGGCTGCCGGGCAGGGGGCGTGGCCAAGCTCGTGTTCACCAGCTCCCCCAGCGTGGTCTTCGACGGCAAGGACCAGTGCGGCGTCGACGAGTCACACCCCTACCCCGACAGCTACCTGACCCACTATCCAGCCACGAAGGCGGAGTCCGAACGCCGGATCCTGGCTGCCCACGGCGAAGGCGGGCTGTTCACCACGGTCCTGAGACCTCACATCATCTTCGGTCCTCGGGACAACAGCCTACTTCCACGTCTGGCGGAGCGAGCTCGTCAGGGCGTGCTGACACAGGTCGGCGGCGGCAAGAACCGAGTAGATGTGGTCTACGTCGAGAATGCCGCAGACGCTCACCTCCTCGCCGCAGACAGCGACAATGCAGGCGGCAAGGCCTACTTCATCAGCCAGGGCAAGCCCGTCCTGCTCTGGGAGTTCATCGCTGACCTGCTGCAGGCCCTCGACCTGCCTCCCGTGACCCGGCAGATACCCTACCCTGTGGCCTACGGCCTGGGTGCCCTGGCGGAGTCGGTTCACGGCCTGCTGCGGCTCTCGGGCGAACCGAGGATCTCTCGATTCCTGGCGGCCGAACTGGCACATTCTCACCACTACGACATCAGCCGGGCTCGAAGGGATCTGGGCTACACCCCTCAAGTTTCAACCGATGAGGGGATCGCCAGACTGGCAGAGTGGTGGCGCAGGCGGGAAGCAGGAAAAGCCGACGCCTGAAGTGCTGGGACCCTGTTAGGCCCAATGCCGGTGAGATAAGACGGATTTTGTTGTAGGGGACTCTGCCCCACACCCCGCTGGGGGAGCCAGCTCCCCCAAACCCCCAATCGGACTGGTGGGACTGAGAGTGCTGATAAACACTTGGATGACATACGAAAACTCGGCCTGTTCATCCGGGTCCAGGGGCCAATGGCCCCTGGCGGGAGTTCGAGGCAGAGCCCTCGTTTTCAAACATTCCTTCCACTAATTCACGGGCATTGGTGTTAGGCCCGAAACCTCAGGCCGCCCTTACCACTGGATTCCCATCATCATCACCGAGATGCCGCCGCCGATGGAGTTCAAGCTGACCTTGTTCCCCGTCCGGAGAAGGCCCCGCTCCTCGGCCATGCAGAGCGTGATCGGCACGGAGCAGGAACCGATGTTCCCCAGGATGTCGTAGCTGACAGGGTTTGTCTCAGGGTTCACGCCCAGACGCTGAACCATCATGTCCCGGTGCATCTGGCTGACCTGATGGAAGATGGAGACATCGACCTCCGCTGCCTTCCACTCGAACTCTTCCAGGAAGGCCTTCCAGCAAACCTCGGCTCCGTCGAGGCCCGCCTTGAGCAGGGTCTTCGTGTCGGTCTTGACCGGCTCCTGCATCGTGGCCAGTGTGCAGAGCTGGTTGTACTCGGAGAAGGTCATCTGCGTCCCGCCCAGGAACCTGTGCTCCGTGCTGGAGATGGACCGATCCGTCAGGATCGCCGCCGCCGAGCCAGACCCCATGGTCAGAGTGGCGAAGCAGTCTCGGAATACGTCCGGTGAAGGCTTCTCGTTCATGAGGTTGATCGTCGCCTCCAGGACCGGAGTGATGGACTCCGAGGTGACGACAACGCCGGCCTTGATCTGACCGAGCTCGATCTGGTTGGCGACGGTCATCAGACCGTTGACCCACCCGGCGCAGGCGTTGGTGATGTCGTGGGCGCCAGCCGAAGGGGGCAAGCCCAGCTTGTCATGAACCAGGACGGCCGTGGCGGGCTCAACGCCCTGATGGGAGATGGAACACTGGACCAGATCACCGATGTCCTTCCGGGTGATGTTGGTCTTGTCCAGGGCTGCGTTGATGACTCGCGTGGAAGCATCGGAGAGTGTGTCTTCGGGCTCCCAGAGTCGTCGCTCACGGATTCCTGTCTTGTCGAAGAGGATGCCGGGAGGCAAGCCGAGGGTCTTGTAAGCCTTCTCGAGACGCTTCTCGATCTCATCGGAGGTGACGACCACAGGGGGCAGTTCGAAGGCGAGGGACTCGATATGAACTCGTTGGTAGCGCATGGTGGGATGCCTCGACGACTTGGTTTCCGGGGCTCAGGGCCGCAGGGCCCTGAGCCTGCTGGGGTGGTTAACGTCCGTGTCAGACCGGCCTTGGGAATGTGGAAGAAGGCCGGAGATCGTCTCTGCGTGCGCGTATTGTAAGCCATGACACCTGCAGTTTTCGAGTCGTTTTCGCCGCGCGTCACAAATTTGAATCCGGAGCGGGAATGAGATGGGTAGATCCCGACCTGTACACCCACTGCCTGGAAAGGCTTTGACGCGGTTATCCACATCCCGTGTCAGCTCCCCTTTCGAGAGGCTCTCTGCCCCCGGGTTGGCCTCCAACACGGGAGAATTGACCGATGTAGATGGCCGGGAGTGCAGCTTTCTCGTGATCTGTGCTGGAGCAAGTTCCCCCCATTCGCCCCACTATGGTTGCCCGCATCCAGGACGACTGAATGGCC
>JAJFLN010000227.1 GCA_021772705.1 Candidatus Cloacimonadota bacterium
CGGTCTGTCCAGCTGGTTCCGGAGCCAGGCATCAAGGCCCAGGACCGCTGACAGCAGCAGGACGATACCTGTGAGCAGCGGCAAGACCAGACGACCGGCCCGGGACGTGAGAACCGGACAGCGGGCGATCCGCCCGGACGCAGCCAGGATGATCTTTAGGTTTTCCCGGATGCTTTCGGGCGGTCCTTGCATTTCCTTACCTCCGCAACATGGGCGAACTGTATCAGATGGATCATGGGGAAGGCGACGCCAGACGCCCGAGGCTCCCGGATCCCAAGCGCCTCCGTGACAAGTCCAGTCCGACGGGCCTTCATGAAATGTTCATGTATTGACGATCTGTCCGTCATCCGGTACACTTTGGGGCTTTTAACCAACACGGGCAGTCTTGAGTAGGAGGTTCCAGTAGATGACTCGCACCTTGGTACTTGTCGGGGCAGTTCTCGCCCTTGGCGCTTCAACGGCACTGGCAGCGACTTCGTTGCCTTCATTCCTGACCGGTCTTTCGCCAGATGCGCAGACCACCGTCATCGTTCATGTCAATGGACGGGCGAATCTTACAAGCATCTCGGGCCAGCCGGACCAGGTCATCACTGCGCTCCAAGATCATGCTGCCCGGACTCAGGAAGAGCTGCAGAGCTTCTTGAAGACCAACGAAGTTGCGGACTACACCCCGCTCTGGGCGGCCAACGCGATCATCGTCAAGGCCAGCAGGAAGCAGATCGAGGCCATCGCGGCTCTCAACTCGGTGGACAGCATCGAGGAGGACCGGATAATTCCCCTCCCCGAGACGACCCTCGTCGAGCGGAACGCTGACATCGCTGAAGGCCAGATGGCCTGGGGCGTCAAGACGGTCAAGGCCGATCAGGTCTGGTCCAGCTTCGGTGTCGACGGGACGGGCGTGAAGGTCGGTATGATCGATACCGGCATCGACCCGAACCACGTGGACCTCAAGGGCAAGGTCCTGGGATTCAAGGACTTCGTCGATGCCGACAACACCACTCCCAAGGACGGTCAGGGTCACGGCACTCACTGCGCCGGCACGATCCTCGGCGGCAGTGAAGAGGGGCGAGACATCGGCGTCGCGCCAGGGGCCAAGATGTACGTCGCCCGGGTGTTCAGTGCCCGTGGAGCCTCCACCGCCAACCTGTTGAAGGCCATGGAGTGGATGATGGACCCTGACGGAAACGCCAAGACCAATGATGCCCCCCGGGTGATCAGCAACTCCTGGGGTAGCAACAGCGGAACCGACAAGTCCTTCTACGAGATCATCGATAGCTGGAGGGCTGCCAACATCTTCCCGAGCTTCGCGGCCGGCAATGCCGGTCCTCGAGCCGGTACCGTTGGAATCCCCGGTGGCTACCTGAACACCTTCTCCGTGGGCGCCACGGATCGGGGCGACAAGATTGCCTCCTTCAGCTCCCGTGGTCCCGTGAAGTGGGACGGCAAGGAGTACAAGAAGCCCGAGGTGTCGGCTCCCGGCCATGGCGTGATCAGCGCCAAGGATGGAGGCGGCTACCGCTCCCTTTCGGGGACGAGTATGGCTTGCCCCCACGTGACAGGAATCATCACGCTCCTGTACGCGGCCAACCCCAACCTCTCCATCGATGAGGTCTGGGCTCTCCTGCAGGATACCTCCACTGACCTGGGCGAGCCGGGCCATGACAACAGCTACGGTCGAGGTCTGGCCAACGCTCTCTCGGCAGTCGGGATGACCCGGGCCTCCCGCCTCAATGGCAAGGTCAAGGGTGCTGATGGCGAGCCTCTGGCCGCCAGCATTGCCTACAGCGGCCCCGGCGGCACCGGAACGGTTCAGGCCGGCTCCGATGGCAAGTTCTCCCTCGCAGTTGCCGAGGGCGAGTACGAACTCACGTTCAGCCACTGGGGTTACAGGAGCGTCACTGCCACGGTTACCGTCGGCGACAGCTCGGAGCCCGTTGTCCAGGTCATGCCTTCCCTGCCCCGAGGCACCGTGAAGGGCCGGGTTGTCAACTCCGAGGGACAGCCGGTTCAGGCCAACATCACCGTCCTGAACACCCCCCTGGAAGGTCTCGGCTCTGACGCCGGCACCGGTGAGTACACCCTGAGCCTGCCCGGCGGAAGCTACACCTTGAAGGTGCACGCCAGAGGCTACAAGGTCGGTCGCTTCGAGGTCGATGTCGTTGCCGGTTCGAATCGGGACATGGACCTGTCCATGGATGCCGCACAGCCCTGGCTGCTGGTGGACGATGACGGCGGCAGCAACCTGGAGGACTACTACACACCGCTCCTTTCGGAAGGCCTGTTCCATCACCACGACGTGCGCCGGGACGGCGCCATCGAAAGCGTGGAGGACCTGGCGCCCTTCATCGGTGTCATCTGGTTCACCGGCGAGCGCTCCATCGCTCTCACCTCGGTGCAGCAGACGGTACTCACCCGTTACCTTGCACAGGGAGGCCGCCTCTTCCTCACGGGTCAGAACATCGCCCGGGGAATCAAGAACACGGCTTTCCTGAAGACCGTGCTGCAGTCCAGCCTGGTCGCCGATTCCATGAGCATCCGGAGCGGCGTGCGGGGAATCGACGGAGATCCCATCTCGGCGGGCATCGAGGAGTTCGGTCTCAACGGACCGGTTCCGCAGCAGAGCGCCGATGCTCTGGGAGCCGTCGCCGGCACAGCCAAGCCCTTCCTGCAGTACCGAACCCTCTGGGGCAAGCGATATGCTGGTGTTCGGGTCGAGACCAGCAAGTACAGGACCGTCTTCCTGGGCTTCGGTCTGGAGGGCGTCAACGGAAACGACACTCGAGCCGCCTTGGCCAAGAAGATCCTCGAGTGGCTGCGACCCAGCGCTGACGAGGTTCGGGCCCGCTACGAGGCTCTCTCAGATGGTGAGCGGAGCGGTTACGCCGCCCAGGCAGCCCGCCTGTTCGGTGTCCAGAGTGACTCGCCGGATCGGGAGGCCCTGAAGTTCCTCTTCGATTCGTCCCGCGAGGTGCGCCGCACCCTCCTGCATCGAGACTAGTTCTCGCAGAAACAGCAGTTCAATAGCGCCCATCCGCCCCAGGCAGGTGGGCGCTCTGTTGCTCCCCGAAACCACCATCAGTTGCGATGACACGGGAGTTGACACAGAGTTCAAGGAACGCTTTACCTCTCT
>JAJFLN010000228.1 GCA_021772705.1 Candidatus Cloacimonadota bacterium
GGTGTTGGTGATGGTGGTGCCCACGTTGGCGCCCATGACCATCGGGATGGCTGACACAACAGGTAGGCCGCCGGCGCAGAGGCCGACGATGATGGAGGTCACGGTGCTGGAAGACTGAACGAGGGCCGTGGACAGCATGCCTGCCAGGAGCCCCATGATGGGGTTGGTGGCGAAGGCGAAGAGCTTCTCGGCGCCTTCCCGTCCGCCGGTGAGAATGGAAAAGCCGGCGCCGATAGTGGCGACGGCCAGCAGTAACAGATAAGTGTAGAGAAGAACTCTGGCCCACTGAATGACTGAGCTGGTTCTCTGTTCACCCGCCGCGGCAGGGACTCCTGGGGAATCAGGGCCCTCTCGGGACTTCGATGGCACCGCGAGCGGGCTGCGGGGTAACGAAGAGTCGCCGGCGGGGCTCAAATGTTTGAACTTGGGCATGAACTCGAGTTCCTCCTGTAGGTTCTTGGGCCCTCCGGCAGCCGCTTCCAGGTGGAAGGATCTGAACCGGCTCCCGGGAGGGAGAGGGGCTGATTATTCGTGTTTGATCTGAATAATCCCCCGAGTCCCCCCGGGATGGCAACTCTTTCATCAAGGCAGGCGAGAATAGGTCGCGGAACCACCCTCGATCGACACTCACCCCGGGCGTTTCTCCCCTGTGCAAGGGCGTGTGACGCGCTGCGTCGCCTCTTTATGTCGTCAAGAGAGTCTCTGAGTCGTTATGTAGTGTTTATCGAGCCTAGGTCCGAATGGGGCTCATGTCGCTCAGGGCGGCAAGACTCGTATGACGCGTTGCATTATACTGCATCTATACGGAGGGTCGGGAGGGGTGAAGCTGGCTGCACAAGTCTCAGATCCGGGTCTTCTCGACCTGGCGGGACAGGCGGATCGTCACGGAGATAACCACCAGGATCAGGACCAGGCAGAAGGGGAATGCGAAGGTCAGGGCCGCCGCCTGGGAAGCCTTCATGCCAGCCCCCAGGACCAGCACCAGGGTCAGGGCGCTCAGGACCGAACCCCACATGACCTTCGTCTTCAACGGCGGATCCAGATCGCCCTCCGTGGTCATCATGCTGATCACATAGGTCGCTGAATCCGCCGACGTGATCAGGAACGTGAACATCAACAGAATCGAGATGCTCGCCGTCGCCGTGTAAGCAGGGTAGTTCTTCAACAGCTCGAAGAGCGAAACCGTCACGTCCCGTTTCACCATCGCTCCGATTCCATGGTCCGTGAACTTCTCCAGGTGCAGCGCCGAGCCGCCGAAGACCGAAAACCAGAGCACGCAGAACAGGGACGGCACCACCAGAGAGCCGGTGATCAGCTCCCGGATTGTTCGCCCCTTCGAGATCCGGGCGATGAAGATCCCCACGAAGGGCGCCCAGGCTATCCACCAGGTGAAGTAGGTCAGCGTCCAGTCCCCCATCCAGGTCTGGTACGACGGTGTCCAGGGGTCGACCTTGAAACTCAGCTGAGGCAGCATCTGCAGATACTGACCCAGGGTGTCCACGAAGAGCTTCAGGATAAACAGCTTCGGTCCCACCAGAAACACGAAGAGCAACAGAGTCACCGCCACCAGCATGTTCAGGTTGCTCAGGATCTTGATCCCTCGATCCAGGCCGGTGCAGGCCGACGCCAGGAACAGGACTGTCATGATCAACACGATGACCACGTATCCGGCAGGGCCCACGGCCGGAATGCCGAACACGTGCTGCAATCCTGCGGCGATCTGGAGCACTCCCATTCCCATGGAGGCGGCCACGCCGAAGACGATCGCCAGCGTCGCCACCAGATCCGAGAAGACTTTCAGCACACGCCGGACCCCCTCGTGACGGGACACGTCCATGATGCTGGAGGAGATCAGGTGCTTCTTCTCCTTCCTGAACCCATAGTAGGCCACGCCCACGGCGGCGATTGTGTAAATGCCCCATGCATGGAGACCCCAGTGGAACGAGGCGTAGGCCATGGCCAGCTCCGCAGCCCGGACCGTCCCCGGCTCGCCCATCGGTGGCTGAAGGAAGTGCCGGATCGGCTCCGCCCCGCCCCAGAACAGGAGTCCGACGCCCATCCCCGCCGAGAACAGCATGGAGTACCAGGAGAGGTCAGAGAACTCCGGTTCCTCATCGGGCTCCCCCAGGACCACATCGCCGAAACGGGAGGCCGCCAGCCAGATCAGGTAGATCAGGAAGCCGGAACTGGCCAGGATGTAGAACCAGCTGAAGTACTTCGTGATGAAGGCTGTCAGATCACTGGCGATGGTTGACAGATCGTCGGCTCGCGCCAAGGCGCCCAGCAGGAACAGAACGCAGAATCCCAGAGAGAGCCTCTGGTTCCAGGAGATGACCTGCTGCTCTTCCTCCCGGATCTCCTCGATGTCCCGATCCTCGTCGGCCTGGTCCGCTGCGATGAGCCGCGCCAGCAGCTGGTTTCGCCGCCGTTTCAGCTCCGGCCTGTCGGCCTCCCGGCGGTGGGTCTTCCGCAGCTCTTCCTCCTGGGCTGCGAGTCTGGCCTCGACCTGATGCCTGGCTTCGGACGTCAACTCCTCCAGCGCCGCGGCCTCGGCGGGAGGAGTCTCCCTCGAGGGCGCGGCGTCGTGAGTTGATTGCTGGCCGTCCGCACGGCCCGGGTCGTCGCTGGCTGCTGGTTCTCCGTCTTCATGTCTTCGGTTCTTCGGTGTCGGTTCGCCGATTCGGGGCCTCCTCCGTTATGCTCAGGTCTGATCAGCTCTGCTGTCGAGATTCCTCCTTCATACCATGCGCCCTCGATCTGTCGGCCTAGGCCGTCTCGGAGGCAACGCCACCAGCCCTGGCTCTAGCTCGATTCCGGGATAATCCGAATGGCCCGGGTGTCTCTGCTAGACACCTCCGAGAAGCGA
>JAJFLN010000229.1 GCA_021772705.1 Candidatus Cloacimonadota bacterium
GTTCCCACGGCCTGCATCTTCTGCGACTGGAACAGCTGTTCCTCCAGGCTCTTCTTCTCCGTCACGTCCTCCTCGACTGCCAGATAGTGCGTGACGCGGTTTCCTTCGTCCCGGATGGGAGAGATGGAGGCAGCCACCTGATAGGTTGAGCCATCCTTTTTCTTGTTCTCGAACTCTCCCCGCCATTCGCCGCCGGCCTCGAGGGTTGCCCAGAGAGCATCGTAGGTCTCTGGTGCTGTGCTGCCGGACTTGAGAATCCGGGGGCTCTCTCCAATCAGCTCCTCCCGCGTGTACCCCGTCAGCTTCAACACGGCGGGGTTGACGTACTGAATCAGGCCGTCGACCCCGGTGATGACCACCAGGCTCGGACTCTGCTCCATGGCTCGGGCCAGCATCTGAGGCGTGACCCGGGAATCGGGCGCGGTGCTGTCCTCGACGTCATGGTCCGTGATTGAGAGTGCCCTGAGCATAGGAGAGATTCCTTCGCTTGTGAGGAAGGAGCCGGCGACGACACCGGGACGGTGGGGAAAAGGGGATCATTCCGATATGAACTGCCGCTTGCCGACGCCGTCACACGGCTCTCCTCGGAAGTAAGACGGTCATCAGCGAGGAAATTGCGCGGCCTCGCCCCTCGAGTGCCGGGCGCCGGTGCTCGTGACGAAGGGATCGAGACTCAGCTCGGAGTGGTTAACCGATCGTCTCCAGTGAACTGGAAGACCGGGTCAGATCAATCCTCGAGAACTGGGCCGCTGGTTGATTCCCGGCGGCGGACCTCAGGACTGATCGCTGCTCCCGGCGTGAGACTCTGCGATCTTGATCGCCCTGGAGATATCAGCTTCTATCTCCTTCAGGTAGCGTAGACCGTCCTGAAAGTCGCCCTTTCGGAAGGATTGCTCCGCACCTCGAGCCCACATCTCGATGTTGGCGCTGTGCCGCACCAAGGATCTCCTGTCATCGTCGTGCATGATGTTCTTGACTGTAGCCTCTCGGTGAACCGGGTGCAAAGGGCCAAGGTCCGCTAGATTGCCAGGCTCCGGACTCGCCGGATCTCTTTAGGAGTCGCTCAGCACCACCACCACGCCGCCACCTTCGAGGCGCGTCTCAGCCTTGGGATTATAGCGGAACAGGGTCTCGCCTGGGCCCTTGTAGGCCACGATCAGCATGCCCACCCGGCCCACTAGGTGAGCTTCCCCGATGCTCTTTCCATCGAGCTCTGAGTCGGCGCCGATGTCGACTTGCTCGAACCGGGTCGTCGCCTCCGGATTTCTCAGCATCTCGTCCAGGAAGCTCACCACTTCCGGGCGCAGCATCTCGCTGGCGATTCGCATGCCGCCGATGTAGTTCGGCAAGACGACGGAGTCGGCTCCTGCTTTCAGGAGTTTCTGGCGAGCCCCGGAGTCAACCCCTCGTGCTACGATGCGTATCTCCCGGCTGAGCTGGCGGGCTGTGAGGGTGACGAACACCGTATCCTTGTCCGACTCGAGTGTGATGAGGATGCCATGGGCCCGTTCGATCCCAGCCTCCAGGAGAGTCTCGTCCTCCGTGGCGTCGCCCTGAAGGATCAGAATCTTGTTCCCGTAGACATGCTCCAGCTTTTCAATCCGGTCGTCGCTCTGCTCGATCACCACGAAGGACGATCCCGTCTTCAGGAGCTCCTCGATAATGTAGTGCCCGGTCTCGCCGGCCCCGCAGATGATGTAGTGATGGGTGAGGTTCTTGATGTCCTTGCTCATCTTTCGTCTCCTGAGCAGTGAGTTGAGCTCACCCTCGACCAGGAAGGCTGTGATGGTAGAGGATGCCACGATGACGACGCCATAGCTGACCATGAGGAAAGCGATGGTGAAGAGACGCATTTGAGGCGCCTCGTCCAGGGCATGAGTCTCGCCGTAACCCACGGTGGTGACGCTGATGACGGTCATATAGACCGCATCCAGCAGCGTCCATTCAGGCCCGCCAAGGAGCTTGAATCCCCCGACACCCACGAGAAAGGTGATTGTCAGAAGGGCGATGCAGATGAGTAGCCGATGGCTCATTGCATGAATAGTGACCCTCTCGAGCTCTGTCTACTCCGGCGCTCCGGGAGAGGTCTCTGTCTTGCTGACCGGCAGGCTAGCCAGAAAGCTGTCCAGGTTCTTGAAGTAGGCCCGGCGGTCGGTGCCGACGGAGTCGTTGTGTCCGCCGCCCTTGTCGAAGAATGCCTTCGGTTCCTTCGCCGCGGCAAAGAGTCGCCTGCCATGGCTGAAGGGGATCACCTCGTCGCCTGTGGCATGGACGATCAGCACGGGACAGCCGACCCGGCCGATCTTCCCCAGGTTGTCGAAGTGGCGGGGGACGAAGGGAGCAAATAGATTGTAAGGGAAGAGTCCCCAGGCCATGTCCCGGATCGAGCAGAAGGCATTCTCGACGATGAGGCCCGTCGGCTTTTCTCGGATTGCCATCTCCGTGGCCACCCCTCCGCCCAGGGAGTAGCCCAGGTAGAGAATCCGGTCCGGCCTCACTTCGCCGCGCTTCTTCAGATACGCCAGCATGGCCGCTGCGTCGGTATAGACACCCTGTTCCGACGGCGTGCCCGTGCTGCGGCCATAGCCGCGATAGTCGAAGAGCAGGACATTGATTCCATGCTGTGCCAGGAGGCTCGCCTTATGCTCCCGATCCGAGATGTTCCCGGCGTTTCCGTGGCAGAACAGGAGAC
>JAJFLN010000230.1 GCA_021772705.1 Candidatus Cloacimonadota bacterium
TCGCGACCTCCGGCGTGACAGGCCGGCGTTCTAACCAACAGACCTACCGCCCCGCGCATATTCAATCACTATTCAATTGTTCGAATCGGGTCAGGTGGTTCCGGGGGCCCGTGGTGGGTGGTGGGCGGTACAGGATTTGAACCTGTGACCCCCTGCTTGTAAGGCAGATGCTCTCCCGCTGAGCTAACCGCCCACAGCATGAGGCATCCCGGTACCTCCGGAGCCGATTGCGGATGATACACCCACCGGCAGCGCCGGTCAAGGGCATTGCAATCGAGGTTGCTCACTGGTACCCTTTTGCGGTTCATTCACCTGTTCAGAAGAAGGATCTCGAAATCTTGAACCTCGTGCCACTTGCCATAGCTGACCTCCGGGATGTCCCGTCCGAACCGTTGGACGAACTGCGGGCTGCCAAGATGCGCGGCGCCGGCCTTTTCCTGATCTCTTCGAGTCAGGTACAGGACGTGACGGCCACGGGCTCCCTGGAAGGAGACTTCCTTCTCCAGTGGAGTCCCACCCTGTCGGCGGAGGATCTGGACCCATCGATCGCCCGGTTCCTGGTGGAGACTTCCGACTTCGGCGAGTTCGCCCGGTGGGCTCGGGGACGTCTGGGCAACATGGACGCCGTAGTGCGGGTCTCTCCCGATGATGAGGGCGACCTGGACTGCTGCCTACTGCCGCATCTGGAGGCGATTCCGGGGATGCAGGCCGTTCTCTGCCCCGTGGCGACCAGCCTGGAAGATCTGCTCCTCCAGTCCCGCCGGCTGCTGGCGGCGAACGATCCCCCCCTGGCCCTGCTGCCCTTCGAGGGAGATCTGGATCGGGATGGGCTGGTCGTGGTCCTGTCTACCCTGATCGAGTCCGGGAGGATCCACTCCTTCGCCCTGCCCGACCGGGAGCCCCGTCTCTCGGCGGCCTCTGCCACGAGCCTGCTCAACGCTCTGGAGTTGCGGCGATTCGGCCTGAATTACGTCAGCTGCCCCACCTGCGGTCGATGCGAGATCCCCCTGGAGGGTCTGGTGTCGGAGGTGCGGGAACGGACAGCCCACATCTCGACGCCGCTCAACGTGGCCATCATGGGTTGTGTGGTGAACGGACCCGGGGAATCGAAGCACGCCGACATCGGAATCGCCGGTGGCCGTTCCGGTGGAGTGCTGATCAAGGATGGCGAGGTGGTGGGAAAGATCGAGAAGCACCAGTTCGCCGATGTGCTGGTGGAGCAGATCGAGAAGATGGCCGCTCACCGTGGGGAGGCCGGCGGAGAAGATGGCCTCGACTGAACCCCGGCGGACCCGGGTCGTACCCATCGGAGAGGTGCTGGTCGGAGGGGACAACCCCATCGTCATCCAGTCCATGACGAGCTGCTTCACCCACGACGTGAAGGAGACTCTCAACCAGATCCACGCCCTGAAGGCGGCGGGCTGCCACGTGGTGCGGGTCACGGTGCCGGAGGAGAAGGACGCCCGTGCCCTGCCCGAGATCCTCCGGGAGAGCCCTGTTCCGATCATCGCCGACATCCACTACGACTACCGGATGGCCCTGGCCTCCATCGAGGCCGGCGTCCAGAAGATCCGGATCAATCCGGGAAACATCGGCACGGAGGAGCGACTACGGACGGTCATCGGCGCTGCCGCCGACGCCGGTGTCCCGATCCGGATCGGGGTCAACTCCGGCTCCCTGGAGAAGGCCATCGAGAAGAAGCATGGCGGCGCCACTCCGGAGGCCATCGTCGAGAGCGCCCTCGGGCAGATCCGATTCTTCGAGGACATGGGGTTCACGAACCTGTTGATCAGCGTCAAGAGCTCCTCCGTGCCTCACACGGTCCAGGCCTACCGCCTGCTGGCTCCCCGCTGTCCCTATCCACTGCACGTGGGGGTCACGGAGGCCGGCAGCGGAGTGGATGGCCGGACCAAGTCTGTTGCCGGCATCGGCGTGCTCCTCCTGGAAGGCATCGGTGAGACGATCCGGGTCTCCCTGACGGAACATCCGGTAGAGGAGATTCAGGTCTGCAACAACCTCCTCCAACAGGTGGCCCGATTGCGGGCGGCCCTGCAAGCCTCGAACTGAGCTTCGCTCCCGGGTGCATGTCCCGTAGGGGGCAGTCGACATTGGGGATCACGGACCTCACAGGATCGCAGAGAACACAGGGGTTTTCGTGTGGAGAGGTGAGATGCTGAGCACAGGGGTGCCTGGATCCAACTCTCAGCCAGCTACTCGACGCATCAAGTACGATTTCTTCCAAAAGGACCTCTGTGGGCTCTCTGGGCTCTGTGGGCTCCGTGTAACTTCCCGAGTCATCGCAGCAGAAGCCCCCCTGGGCGACATGCCCCCCCGCTCCCTGCCCGAGGGGCTCGCGTGTGCCATTCATGGTAGGATCTCTTTCACTTATCGATGCGTTCGTCAGGGTCCAGGACAGCTGCGGACGCCGGCCAGGAACCGAAGAAGGACGGCCGGCCCACGGTTTCGCCATTCCCGGAGCTCAGAGCCCAGGACGAGTCACCGGTGCGCCGGTCCTCCGCCCGGCAGAGGGCGGCGGGCAGTTCGGCTCAGCCCGATCTGGATCTGTCCCATGAGCTGAAGCAGCTTCGGTCCGCATCTCCGCTCCTGGAGTCCATGGGCGAGTCGGGGCTCAAGTCCGCCGCCCGGTTCGTGCTGCAGAGCTTCTGGTTCCAGCTGGCCCTCTTCGTCGTCCTGGCTGTTGTCTCTGTCCTGTTGCCCTGGATCGCCCAGACGTTGACGGGCCTGAGGCTGGAACCGGGAGCCTTCGCCTATTTCCTGTTCTTCATTCTGGCCACGCTCTATTTCACCCGGTTCCGTTACAAGGAGAGCTTCGTCGCCCTGGGAGTCATCCTCTTCGTCGCCATCGGACTTCACGCACTGCAGCTGTTTCCCGGATTCAAACCGACGCCATATTTCTGGTTGACGGTGCTGGTCATCGGGACGATGAATGCCTACTACTACAACGATTACACCATCACCATCGCCGAGCAGAACCTGGAGCTGCGGACCCTGAGAAAGGAGGTTCTGGCCTCGGATCGGCTGGTGGGCCGTGTCTCCACTCAGGGCGGAGCGGATCAGATGGACTTCGTCAAGAAGGCCCAGGAAGAGACCTCCCGGACCCGGGCCCATTACACGTCGCTGATCTCGAACCTGATGCAGTTCGGCGGGGGGGGTGGCGACGGAGCACGGAGCGGCGATGGGGCGGCCCCGAACTACGCGGCTATCTGCCGTGCAGCCTGGCAGCTCCTGAAGCGAGGGGTGGGCGTGACCCGGATGGAGGTCTTCTTCTTCGATCCGAACCGGAACCTGCTCTACACGGTGAAGGCATTCGTGAGTCCCGAGAACTCGGCAGGAGGCCCCTTCGGGTTCTCGACGGCTTCCCAGGAGGAGATCCCGGCGGAGAAGGCAAAGATGACGCTCTCGATGGAGAAGGACTCCCTGTTCAAGTTCGCCATGCAAAATCGGAGGATGGTGCTCCGGCATGAGATTGATTTGGACCCGAAGCTGCAAGAGCTGGAGAAGCGAACGCCTTGCCCGGTCCACTCCCTCATTCCCCTCATCGACGGTGAGACGGTACTCGGGATGCTGAACATGAGCGAGTGCTCGAAGAAGGAGCTGGGGGACGAGGACATGACGATCCTCCGGACCACCACCCGCCTGGCCTCCATGGGACTCGCCCACGCCCAGACCTTCCTGCAGACCCGGGAGGAGCTGGAGACAGCCAAGGTGCTGACCGGGGAAGAACGAAAGAAGAGAGCCGACGTGCTCAAGGTGTTCAAGACCCTGGTGAGCGCCAACATCGTGGAGGAGATCCTGAACGACCCGGAGGTGATGAAGCCGAAGCGGCAGATGTTGACCATCGTCTTCGTCGATCTCCGGGGATTCACGACCCTGTCGGAGCAGCTCGATGCTGCGCAGGTCGTGGAGCTCCTGGACGACTTCTTCGAGACCCTTACCCCCCTGATTTTCAAGTACGGAGGAACGCTGGACAAGTACATCGGCGACGAGATCATGGCCCTCTGGGGAGCACCCTTCGCCAAGCCCGACGACTGCCCCAACGCAATTCTGGCCGCCGTGGAGATGATGCACGCCATGGACGGGGTGAAGACCCGCTGGAAGCAGAAGCTGAACCTGGACATCGCCATCGGCATCGCCGTCAACACCGGCGAGGCGATCGTGGGGAGCATCGGCTCCACGGACAACAAGAACTTCACGGCCATCGGAGACGCGGTCAACACAGCGGCCCGTCTCGAGGGGCTCTCGGGCCGCGACGAGATCCTGATGACCCGGGCCACCTATGACGAGGTGCGTGACATCGTCAAGGTGAAACACCTTCCGAATCAGAAGGTGAAGGGCAAGGAGACGGAGCTGGAGATCTACCGGGTTCTGGGCCTGAACGTGAGCGGAGCCAAGCCGCTGCCGGAGCCCCAGCCCCTGCCTGAAGTCGAGGCGATTTCCGAGGCGGCGGCCACCTCCGATGGACCTGCCTTCGAGCTGCCGGCGGAACCCCCTCAGGCTCCCGTCCCGGCGACAGCGCCGCCGGCCCCCCGCAGGCAGCCGGAGAACGTGGTGGACGTGACCATCGGCACGAGCCGCGACCTGGCCTCTCGGGCTTCGCGAGCCATGACAACCGACAAGCTCGCCCCCCCTTCGACCGCCGGCTCATCCAAGTCGAGCCGGGACCTGGCGTCGCGAGCGTCACGGGTCAATCCCGTCGCCAAGGGGTCGGCGGACGAAACAGGCAATACGGCGGCATGTCCCCGCTGCCGGCACGTGAACAAGAAACCGGGTTTGACGCGATGCGACAAGTGCGGAGAGACTCTCCACAAGAGCTGAGGACAGGTGGAGCAGAAACCCAGGACAACCATCGATCTCGAGGCCGATCTTCCGCAGCGGCTTGCCTTCGCCATGGCCTTGGCCACCCTGCTGGTGATGTCCACGTTCTCCCTCACGGGTCTCACGGCCTCCCTGGTCAAGAAGGGAATTCCCGAGACCATGAACACGTTCCTGGAGTCCGGCCAGCGGACCTACGAGAGAGTGGCCAAGGGACCTCTCTCGGCCCTCTTCCTGAATCCGGAAGACATGGGGTTCCTGATCGGCGAGAGGATCGCCATCCTGCGTTCCGCCACGGGAACCTATGACGCGGAGGACTATGGCTCGGCCATCGAGGTGGCGGGGTCCAATCTGGACCGGGTCCGGACCCTCTCCATCGGCGACCTGGAGTTGACGACGAAGGGCTTCCACTACGACCCCGGGCTGGGAACTATCACGATCCTGATCAAGCGGGAGCCGGACCAGATCGCGGACCGGCTGACGGCGCAGGACTTCTCCCGGGCCGACGCGTCGATCCCCATTCGCTGGCCCACGGGGGCCACTCTCAGCAGCGGTGGCGCCCGGGTCGTCACCCGCCTGGCGGGAGCGAAGACCCCCGCCACCACCGGGCCGGCAGCAGTGGAGGCCAGTGACGTCGACGCCGAGGAGGCCTGGAAGGAACACCTGGCGAAGCTCCGAGGCCAGGTACTGACTCTGCTGAAGGAAAACGGTGTCACTCTCGACGACAGGGCGGACCGGAACCTGAGAGAAGAGACATTCGAGAAGCGCAACGAGTCCCTGTTCCTGTCCATCCTGGGTACCGTCGTCTACGCCAGCTCCCTGCAGGAGGAATCGAAGCGGACGCTTGTCCGCGGCCTGCTGGAACTGGAGCTGTTCCAGGAGTACTTCCTCCGCCTGAACTCGAAGCAACTGACCGTCCTGGTGTCCCCTTCGAACTCCATGGACAGGATCGTGGAGATTCTCTGGGACAAGCGGGGACCGGGTTACTTGCTGCAGCGGTCCGGCCTGTCCTCCTCCTCCGCAACAGCCGAGACGACTTCATCGGGCAGCGGCACCGGCGGTCCGGAGATCGTCCATCTCAAGGCCGCCGAGTTCCGCAAGATCTTCAGAGCCGAGGAGCCCTTCCGGATCTGCCTGGCGAACCAGGAGAAGATCCGCTTCGCCGCCGAGCAAGGGCTGGAACAGGGACTGGGGGCCGCCAATCTGGACCTTTTCGCCCTGGTCCGTCAGGAGCTGCTGCCCACGACACTTCAGTGTCCCGAGGCTGGACGCTACGGTATCGAGGTTGAGCGGGGGGCAGTCCAGGTGACCTGCCGGGTCCACGGAAACTCGCAGAAGCCCTCCAAGGAGCACGAGAGATTCGCCAAGCTGTTCGGGCTCTACGAGCGAGCTCGCGGGGCCGTGCTGCGAGAGCGGCGGCCAGATGAGTTCATACCCGTCTTGGAGAAGGAGCTTGCCCGGCAGCCGGAGAATGCCTACATCGCCTATCTTCTAGGCCGGGCCTACATTCAGACTCAAGAGTTCCAGAAGGCCCACTCGGTCCTGAAGCCCATCTCTGACGACACTCCCGGTAACGTGGCCTACAGTTACTTTGGTGGATTCTCCTTCTATGCCGCCGGCAATATCCCCCTCGCCGACCTACTTCTGTCACGGGCCCTGCAGTCGTCCAGTTTCAGCGACAGCGAGGAAGACGTGCTGGGCCGGGCGGACTACTACCTCATGCTCGACAAGTGCCGATGGCTCGGCTGGGCAGTCGCGGGCCGGCCCGTCAGATACACCGACGAAGGGGCGATCCTGGAGGAAGAGATCAAGCCGAAGCGCTTCATCGACTTCAGCCGCCTGAGTGAACCGGAGTACCCATCGGAGAAGTGCCTCCGAGGCATTCGCTCTCTTACAGCCGCCCTGGGGCCGATCATCGAGGCCTTCCAGCAAGACTCCACCCAAGACCGGCTCACGGAATTCTATTCCCGATACGCCCGGGACAGGACGGAGTTCCAGCGCCAGAGACTCGAAAAGTTCCTCCAGTCCCTGGCCAGAGAGTATCTGGGAATGGCCCGGGAAGCCATGCCAGTCTGTCCCGATCGGGGGGCCTACCGGCTGGAGCGTCAGGACACGAAGTACCCCCTGCAGTGCACGAAGCACCGGGACATCGATCCTGAAGCGCTGGGGGATCTGAAGGAACGGACACCGGGGTGGAAACTTCACGCCCTGAACAACCTGATCTTCTACCTCCACCGGCTCAAGAACCGGAACCTGCACCAGTGCCTGGAGAACCAGCTTCGCATCTACCAGGCCTTCAAGTCCTGGGACGATCCTAGGCGGACCCCGGCCCTGAGCGACCTGATCGCCGAAGGCAAGGTGCCCCAGAAGTCGGGACGCTGCCCCGAGAGGAACAAGCCCTACAGTGTAACGCGGCTTGGGCTGGTCAACTGTCTGGATCATGAAGCCATCGCCTCCGTCCAGAGACGGCTCTCGACGTGGCGCCTGCCCCGCAAGGGCGATCGCTGAGGAACTGGATCTTCATGGCACAAATTGAGATACCCGATGTGCAGGAACTGAAGCAGTACGGAGTGATCAAACGCTTCGTCAACAAGGACCTGAAAGCCGAATTGGTCTATGTGTTCCTGGTCCTGACGGTGATGACGATCCTGGCCGTTGGATTCGGAGATCCCATGACACCGTTTCACTCCTTCAGCTTCGTGTTCGGTGTGGCGGCAGTCTTCTTCTTCTCCGTGACGTTTTCGACCTTTCCTGGACTGGTGATGGCCGCGGGAGTCATGGCCCTCATGCTCTGCACGACCTGGTCCGCCGGAACAGCACGGCTCAACATCTTCCTCGTCGAGAGTCCCTTCCTGGCCCTGTTCTTCATCGGTGTGGCGGTCCTGCCGAACCTGATGCCCGTCCTGCTCGAGCAGGAGGCAGTGGAGGTCGAGGCCGAGAGACAGGCGATGGAGGAGAAGGCCGCCGGTCTCGACGCACAACTGGTCTCCCTTCAGAGGGAGGCCAAGTCGGATCAGATGGATGTTCACAAGAAGGACAACGTGAAGCGATCCACCCGGACGACAGTGCTGCACGCCTTCTCCCGAGAGCTGCTCCAGTCGTCGAGCCAGCGAGAGATGCTCAACGTCCTCTTCCACACCCTGACCCGTACCTTCGGCGTGCTGGAATGCGCCATGTTCATCCCCACCGGAGGCAATGACGAGCTCACCATCGCCCGGATCATTCACCCGGATCAGAGCGCCCTGGAGAACACCAAGCTCGACAGCCAGCTGCCCTTGCTGCAGCGCGTCATTTCCCGGAAGATTCCTGCCCAGTTCGATGTACCGACTGCCATCGACGACAACCTGGAGACCTCGCTGCTCATCCCTATCCTGGTGGACGGAGAGGTCTACGCCATCTTCTCGGTAGGGAAGTTCAAGACAGGTCCGCTTCAAGCCGAGGAGGCGGAGTTCATTCTGGAGTTGTCGACGATGACCAACAGCGCCATCGAGCAGCTCAAGATGGTCCTGGCCGTGAGTTGATCATGAAGCAGACTGCTAACAGAATTCGCATCGCTCTGACCCGGGAGATCTTCGACTACCTCTTGGTGTTGTTCGCACTCCTGCTGCTGTTCAACATCGTCCTGGCCCTCGGATTCCTGGAGAGCAATCAGGAGGGCTACCTCGGCATCCGGCAGGAGGGCTTCCGCATGGCGGCCTGCTGGGTCGTGTTGATGTCGATCTGCCTCGCCTCGGATCATCTCAGGAACTACCGTCTCGCAGTGCTGCTCCTCTGCACGGCCCTGGGTAGCGGCATCCAGTATCTCTCCTTCTTCAGCGCCGACGCCATCGGCGCTCAGGCCACGCAATTCGAGCTGACCATGTCGGTCCTCTCCGTCTACTTCACCCTGCCCGTCTTCATCGTGCTCCTGGTCTCCACCAAGGTGGACAACCTGCTGGGGATCGTGGAGAAAGAGCGCCTCGGTCTTCAGCGGGCCGCGGGAGAGGCGAACCGGACCCTGGAGCTCCTGAAGAAATCGAAGGAGCAGAAGGACCAGAAACCAGAGGACGAGGACGAGGGAGGCGAGTCCCGGTTGCGGCGGCT
>JAJFLN010000024.1 GCA_021772705.1 Candidatus Cloacimonadota bacterium
TTTTTTTTTTATACTTCCTACCTTTTTCTTGTTTTTTTTGGGGGGGGGGGGGGGGGCCCCCCCCCCCCCCCCCCCCGGGGTGTGGGGCTGAGCCCCACTACAACAAAATCCGTCTTATCTCACTGGCATTGTCCTTAGGACCCGCGCAAGAATAACTACGCAGTTTCGCATCCCATCTTCGGCCGCTCCTCAATCGCGGAATCCTCGACGCAGTCCACTACGCCTCCGGTTCCGCTCGCTCGAACCAACCGAATCTGACCCAAATCTGGGCGCGACTTCCGCGCATTAATTCCTGCGCGGCCCCTTAGGGTCCTGAAGCCACGCCGCAGGGGGCGTGCTGGATGCAAACCTTCGTCGTTCGAGCGCGGAACTTCCTCGCTACTCTGTCCGCCTCCAGCCTCTGCGGAGCCCGGCAGCGTGGCCCCGGCAGAGCCCGTGATGCGGGCAGTGAAGCAATCGGGGAGCGGAGCGGCCAGAATCAGGCTGGCGAAAGGGACTCGTGCAGCTGCCCGAACCAGGCCCTGGGCTGACAGCATCAGGCCGAGCAGGCAGAGGAGAGCGGCGACCATGGCGGCGCTGGGAGCAAGGGAAGTGCCACTCACTCCCGGGATGCCGTTTCGGACAGAAGCCGGGCGTAGCTGGAGGGGTCCACGTTGCCGCCGCTGACGATGCAGGCTACCCTCTGACCGGCAAAACTCTCGGGCCGTTGCCGGACGGCCGCCAGGGCCAGAGCGCCGGTGGGTTCCACCAGAAGATTGGCCCGGTCGAAGAGCCATCGCACCGTATCGGCCACCCAGGTCTCCTGCACCTCGACGATCTCGGCCAGTCCAGTCCGGAGGATCTGGAAGTTCAGCTTGCCCAGAGAGAGTGTCCTGGCGCCATCACAGAGGGTGTTGGATTCTCGCTCACAGCTGAGAAGCTCCCCGGCCCGGAGGGACCGGGCGGCATCGTTGGCCAGGGCCGGCTCGGCCCCCACGACCGTCGTGGCCGGTGCCATTCGATCTCGGGCCGTCACCAGCCCGGAGGAGAGTCCGCCGCCGCCCACGGGAGTGACGATCGCATCGGGCACCTCCCTTTCAAAGATCTCGTCTCCCAGAGACCCGTTGCCGGCGATCACTCGGGGATCATTGTAAGGAGAGACGACTTCCACGCCCTGGATCTGCCGGGTCAGTTCGGCGACCCGGTCGGCTCGTGATGTCTGATCTGTGTCGATCAGGTCCACTCGGGCACCTTCCTCCCGAACGGACTCGATCTTGATCCCCGCCGACCGATGAGGCATCACGACGGTGCACTGCTTGCCTGTCAGCGCGGCTGCCCGTGCCAGACCGGCGCCGAAGTTGCCGCTGGAGGCGGTCAGCAGGTGAGAGGCCTCGGAGTGGAGGGCTGCGGCCAGCGCTGCTCGCAGCTTGAAACTGCCGGTCTCCTGAAAGGTCTCGGACACGAGCAGAAGCCGGATGTCATGACCCAGGGAGCGATCGAGTCTGGCGGACTCGATGAACGTCGTGGGCCGGACCTGACGCCGGACCTGTGCCCAAATTGCCGGGAGATCGAGGCTCTCCAGCCCGTCATCAAGGGTTCCGGTGATCGTCTTCGCCGACGCTTTGCTTTCCATTCAGGAGCCCGGGTTCATAGTCTGTGGCAGACCCGGCGAACAGGACTGCGAGCACGATGGTTGTGGTGACCTGGTGGAGGATCTTCATGGTCTACGGCCCTCCTGGCATTCTACCAGACCGTCCCATTCAGCCATGCAAGGCCAGCGGGATACTCGGGTGGGCACACCATCCATCCCGTTCTGAGCTTGTCGAGAGGCCGCCTCCTTCGACAAGCTCAGGCGAAGGGCTCCCTGGCCTCTCCGTTTGACTTCCGTGCCGGCGATTCGCAGAATGGGCGCTGCAGAAATGGCAAGGAGGCGTACCCATGAGCGTGATGGAAAAGATCAAGGAACGGGCTCGTGCAGCAGACAAGACCATCGTGTTGCCCGAAGGCTCCGACGAGAGGGTGTTGAGAGCAGCCGCGGAGGCTTCTGCCGACGGTCTCGCGAAGATCATGCTGCTCGGCAATGAAGCGGCGATCGCGGACCGGACCCGGGACCTTGGCATCTTGCTTCAGGGCGTGGAGATCAGGGACATGAAATCCGACCCGGCCAGGAAGGACCTGGAGGCGGAGCTTGTCAGGCTTCGGGGAAGCCGGGGCGTCGACGCCGCCAAGGCCAGCCAGATCCTGGATGATCCGATGTACTACGGGACGCTCTGCGTCAAGACGGGCCTGGCCGATGGCCTCGTCGGAGGGTGCACCTGCCCCACGGCGGACGTGCTCCGGCCGGCCCTCCAGTTGATCAAGACCCGGCCCGGGATCTCCCGGGTCAGCGGCGCCTTCGTGATGGTCAGTGACCGGAAGGAGCTGGGGGACGACGGCATCACGCTCTTCGCCGATTGTGCCGTGAATCCGGTCATGACCGCCCGCCAGCTGGCGGAGGTTGCGGTTGCCTCCGCCGCGACCCTGCGGCAGCTCCTCGGTCTGGAGCCCCGGGTCGCCATGCTCTCCTTCTCCACCAAGGGCAGCGCCGTCGACGACGTAGTGGAACATGTCATCGAGGCAACCCGGCTGGCGAAGGAGATCGAGCCCACCCTCAACATCGACGGTGAAATGCAAGCCGACGCCGCTCTGGTACCGTCTGTGGGGGAGAAGAAGGCTCCCGGAAGCCCCGTGGCCGGCAAGGCGAACGTGCTGATTTTCCCCGATCTCGATGCCGGCAACATCGGCTACAAGATCGCCCAGCGCTTCGGAGGCTGCGAAGCCATCGGCCCCATCCTGCAGGGACTCAACGCGGCGGTCAACGACCTGTCCCGGGGGGCCTCCGTGAAGGACATCGTGGGCACCATCGCCGTGGCCGCCGTTCAGGCGGCGGGCTGAGAACCCGGGCGGCCGGCGTTGGCTTCGGGGGAGCGGGGCAACGAGCTCGTCCCTCCGGCATCCCGCAAGTGTTCGCTCAGCTGGCGATCCGAGGTTTGGTTGTCGTCTGGCATCAGCCACCACGGAACGGGCTATGCCCGAGGCGTCGCCCAGCCTGCCGCGGCAGGTGAGCTCGACTGCTGCTTCCCCGGCGGTTGTACAGGGCAGCAACTGGAAGGTAGTTAACGCCTGCGGGACTTGCACTGAGTGTTTCGGGGGCAGCCAACATTGGGGATCACGGAGACCACAGGGATCTCAGAGAGCACAGAGGTTTTCGTGTGGAGAGGTGAGATGCTGAGCACAGGGGTGCCTGGGTCCGACTCTCTGCCAGCTACTCGACGTATCAAGTACGGTTTCTCCCAAAAGGACCTCCGTGAACTCTGCGAGCTCTGTGGGCTCCGTGTAATTTCCCGAGTCATCGCAGCAGAAGCCACCCCCTGGGTGACATGCACCCTGAGTGTTTGGGAGCGACGGCGGATCATGGGAATTCTGTAACCGTTCGCCCTGAGCCACGCCGAAGGGGCCACCTGGATTGATGCGGACTCTCGCGTGATGGCCCCCTTCGGCGTAGCTCAGGACATGCTTCGACAAGCTCAGACGATATGGCCGCCCGCTCCATTCATCCTTCGACAGGCTCAGACGATATGGCCGCCCGCTCCATTCATCCTTCGACAGGCTCAGGACGAACGGATCGGGAAAACTCGGCCATTC
>JAJFLN010000231.1 GCA_021772705.1 Candidatus Cloacimonadota bacterium
CCGGCCACTGGCAGCCAGCCTGTCCTCGTCGAGGGCTGCTGCGGTTTTGGATCGGACTTCCTTCGAGAGCCCCACCCCATGATCCACGACCTGCGCCGAGAGCTGCCCTGCGACGCGGTCCACCTGAAAGGCGATCTCGATGAAGCCCGCCCCTCCCGGCCCGTAGGCATGAATTACGGAGTTGGCCGCCGCCTCGTCCACGGCGTAGACCAGGTCGAATGCATCCTGTTCGGACATGGTCAGCTGCCTGGCGATCTGCTTCGTGAAGTCCCGGACTTCCTTGAGGTTCGCTGGCCGGTTGTGAATCCGGATGAACCCCATCTGGTCCGCCGGACCGGACCGGAGGCAGGTCATGGAGATGAGAGTCACATCGTCGGCGCCGGGCCTTCTGTCAGCCAGGGACAAAACCAGCTTCTCGATGAGTGAACTCTTGTGAGGCTCTCCAGCGGCGGCCATCAACTCCTGCAGCCGCACCTCGTCCCTGATGACCGAGCCATCGACTGGCAGGTCGTAGAGACCATCGGTGTAGCAGAACAGCAGGTCCTGGGCGTTGAGGTAGACCCGGGCCTCGTTGAAGGTAGCGTCGGGGAAGATTCCCAGGAACGTGCCCCCCGCCCCCAGTTCGGCACAGCCCCTTCCGTTGTGGGACTGGATGATAGGGAACTCGTGACCACCGTTGGAGTAGGTGAAGGAGTTGTCCGACGGATCCAGGATTCCGTAGAACAGCGTCACGGCCTCCTCGCTTCCGTAGTGGGTGATGATCTGCCGGTTGACGTTCTCCAGGACCTCCGCGGGGCGGCACTCACGGAGTGACTCTGTCCGAAGCAACGTCTTGGTCAGGACCATGAGCAGCGAGGCCGGCAACCCCTTTCCGGCCACGTCGCCGATGCAGATCCCCCAGCGCCCTCGAGCCAGGGGGATGAAGTCGTAGAAGTCGCCAGCGATGTCATCGGCGGGGATGAAACGGGAGCTGAACTGAAACCCGCCAATCTCGGGCTCCGAGGCAGGCAGCAGTCCAAGCTGCACCTTGTAGGCCATTTTCAGGGCCTTCCGTCGCTTCTCCTCCAGGTCGGCCAGATGCTGGTTCGCCTCCGAGAGTGCCTCGACTTTCTCCACCAGTTCCAGCCGGATGCCGTCCAGTTCGCGGTTCCGTTCCTTCAACTCCCCCTGCAGCACCTGCAACCGATACTGAAGATCCACCCGGGCCCGAAGCTCTCCGGCGTCGAAGGGCTTGGTCACATAGTCGGCGGCGCCGATCTCCAGTCCCTTCACCTTGTCTTCCGGATCCGTCTTGGAGGTCAGGAGGATGACTGGAATGTCTCGCGTCCCCTTCCCTTGCTTCACCCGGCGGCAGAACTCGTAACCATCCAGGCCGGGCATGATGATGTCACAGAGAACGATGTCAGGGCGCGTCCGTTCCATCGCCTCCAACCCCTCCTCGCCGGACAGGGCAGACTGCACCTGGTAACCGGCCTTCTCCAGGACCGATGAGATGAGTCGGGTGATGGTGATCGAGTCATCGACCACGAGCACCTTGGACGACGGGCTGTTGGGGCTACTGGACATGTCTGCAGGAGATTGATTCTATCACCGGACAGGGGAATCCAGGTCATGATCCGGGTCTCTCACCCCGTCGGAATCAGAAGCTGAAGTGGTCGTGGGATTTCCCGGCCGACCAGAAGGATGGGGACTGGCCCGGACGCTCCACGTAGGCCTCGACGAGTCGAACCGGCACGCCATCGGCGGCGAAGTAGAGATAGCTCTCCATGGCGCTCACCTCGATCTCGTCGATGAGCAGGTAGGTTCCGTCCTCCTTCTGAATCGAGATTCGAGCCCCGATGCGGTCCACCACCTGCGTGGCCAGGAGCCCGGGATTCCTTGGGTTGAGATCCTCCATTTGCCGCAGGTGGGATCGGGAGCTGGCAAGCCGGATCTTCAGGAAGAGGGTGGCTCCGGCTACCCGGGACAGCTCCTGGAAGAAGCGAGGATCATGGACGGCAGTTTCGGGAGAAGTCCGGTGAGCCAGGAGCTTCGAGACCTGGCCGGCCGGCACGAGTCCGCAGCCCGAGTGGGCGGCCAGGCCTTGCATGAACTCGGCGCTCCATCCCTCGTCGTCGCTCCCGGTTTCGGCTTTTTGAGAGTCCTGGGCCGACACCAGAAGCACGAGCTTGTGATCTCCGGCGACCCGGCCGGTGATCCGGCTCGATGTGGCCCAGGCCAGTTTCTGGATGGCGCGGGAAGAGACCACCTGGCGGCTGGTCCGCCGGAATGGCTTCCAGGCGTGATCGGGATCGCAGCTCAAGACGGGGCCGGCAAGAACGGTCGCCAGAGCCAGGCAACAGCCTGCAGGTCGGAGCCAGCGACCGAGGGTCACAGGATTCCCAGGAGCCCGATGGAGTATCCGGCGAGAGCGGCAAAGACGATGACGAGGCCGTAGTAGGTCGCGGCCAGCCGCATCCCTATCACTTCGGCCACGGCGAAGAGCGTGGAGAAGCTGACTCCCGGTGCGGCGACGACGAAGGCAACGGCGGCGCCGTTGGCCATTCCCATGGCCATCATGGCCTTGACGGTCAGCACGGCCATGATGCTCCCCAGGTAGACCACGGCTCCCACCAGGGCTGCCGCCGAGGATGCCATGAGCCCCTCCTGGCCGACGACGGAGCGGAAGACCGAGAAGCCTCCGGGCCAGAGTTCCTGGGCACCCTTGACGACGCCGAGCAGGAAGACACCGAGCAGGATCTTCGGCAGAAGGCGGCGGATGAGGAAGACGCTCTTCTCCATCCAGGCGTCGATGTCAGACCGGGTGAAGTAGAGCTTCAACGTGACGGCCAGACCGAGAGCGTTGACCGCCACCCAGGCCAGCTTGAACTGCCAAGCCACCTCGGCGATGGGCAGCAGCAGTGTCATGAGAAGGAGGAAGAGGAAGAAGTGAAATGTGGGCCAGAAGCCGCGGGTCACGGGCCCCAGCAAGGGCTCTTGCGCGGGACGAGACTCGCCGGGGCGGCCGCCGGTCAGCTTCTCGAAGGTCAAACCGAGCAGGATCGAGGTGGCCAGAACCGTCCCGATGACCACGGAGCCCATCTGGGGCCCCAGGAGGTAGAACCCGTAGAACATGGAGATCAGGTTGATCGAGGGACCGGCGAAGAGGAACGTGACGGCCGGACCCAGACCGGCGCCCTGCTGGTAGAAGGCGGCGAAGAGGGGCAGAATGCCGCATGAGCAGACCGACAGCACAGCACCGGCGACGGAGGCCACCAGATACGCCGTCAGACGACCGGCGCCGGGTGAGAGGTAGCGAACCACGGCCGACTTGGGAATGAAGACCCCGACCCCGCCAGCCACAAAGAAGGCAGGAATGAATGCGCCGGAGAGCTTGCCGACGAGAGTCTCGAACAGCTCGCCGAAGCCGGCTTTCAGAAGTAAGACCAAGGTCTCCATGTCAGATGCTCAATTTACGGTAAGATATCAGCAGTATGC
>JAJFLN010000232.1 GCA_021772705.1 Candidatus Cloacimonadota bacterium
TGCATACTCGCCAACCATGCCGACCTCGAAACGGATGTGGACATCGATGCCCTCTCCCCAGGGCAGGTCCATCCGGTTTCCACTCAGCTTACCGTTGTAGTTCGAGGTGGCGTGAAGCGGTTGATGTGAGTCCCCCACATAGTGAGCCAAGAAACCGGCCCACCGGAGCCAGGCCACACCGTTGCCGGTGCGAGCTGCCGAGGCAAGCTGAACCTGGCACTCCTTGATGCGATCGATAACCCTGCCGTTAGCCGTCGATTGGTTTGACAGGGACTTCACGAAAGCCTCGAAGCTGTTGTCCGCGGGCTGCAGTTTCTCGATGTTGACGTAGTGGTTCGGCCCTTCCTCGTCCTTGTAGATCTCCGGCTTTTCATCCACCAGGCGATCGGGCTGCATCAGGTAGTACTCGAGCCGCTCCAGACTGTGGCTATCCAGAAGAGATGCCCGGTCTCCCGGAGGCATCAGGTCGATGGCTATCTTCATGATCATCTGATGACCCTCAGGGCCCCAGGCCCGGGAGGGGCCAGGTGCCAGTACGAGGAACAGGGCCACGAGTGCCGAGATTATCAGGGATCGGGTTCGAGTCAGTTTCATGGGTGTCCTTCCGGTCGGATCACGGTCCGGTGGTGAAGGTAGAAAGGAATGGTGTGGCCAGGATGTTGAGCCCCAGGTCCGTGGCCTGTGTTGACAGGTTGATGTTGACCACAGCATTCGCTGGTAGCTGAATGCCCGTGTTGAGGGAATAGCTCAGGGTCGTTCGTCTCGGTGAGGTTCCCGCTTCGCCGAAGACAAATGTGCCGCTGGTGGTGCTGAAGACCTGGCCCTGGCTGCTCAGGCTGAAGGCTCTCCGGATCGAATCCAGGTCCATCAACTCCGTGAACTCGATGCTGATGATGGGCTGCCGAAGCTGATTGACCGATCCCGGAGGCGGTTGCAGCGTCCCCGTATTGACCTGTGGCGGGGTCGCATCGGTCGTGAATGCGAAGGCCAGAGGTCCGGCGGAAGGATTGCCCGCCAGGTCCTGGGCAGCGATCCGGACGGTGTACTGGGTGTTTCCCTGCAACAGGCCGGTGGTGGTGTAGAGCATCCGGGTCGCGGAGCCGAAGGTGATGACCCCGTTGCCTCCCGTCCGAGGCGTTGAACGGGAGGGCGTGATGGAGAACCCGGCTCCAGTCACGGCCTGGTCCACGGCCTCCGTGAAGTCCATCACGATGGGCTGAGTTGCAAATCGATCCACCCCCACCTCCGTGGAGCCGTTCAGGGGGTCCGTGAAGGACAGGGTGGGTCCCGTGTTGTCAATGAAGAACGAAATGCTGATGTCCGTGGCCACCGCGGTGCCGCCCAGGTCACGGATACCCGTGGTGGCCGTCGCGACCACCGGATTCGGGTCCGCTCGCAGCGTCGTCGTGGGTGTGAAGACCACACTCTGACCTGACGGTGAAAGGGCTGCCGATCCGGCAATGGCGTTGCCCCCCCGAGTCACGGTGAAGCTGGTGCTGTTCACCGTCGTCGGGTCCAATCGCTCGTTGAAGTTGAAGGTGATTTTCGTGTCCGCCGCCACGTTCCTCGCGTCGTTGGCCGGAATAGTCGGATTCGTGTTGGCCAGGACGGGTGGAAAGTTCTCGATAACGTACTCCAGGACGAAGTCCTTGCCCCCGTTCCCCTGACCCAGGGTGACTCCCACCGTGTTCAACAGGTCCTTCGACACCGTCACACTGACAGGGGTGTTGGCCGGGATGTTGGCATGGTTGATCGACACGATCTGGTTGCTGTTCGACAACGTCACCACAGGACTGGCGGAGGCAGGTTGAAACGTGATGTTCTGCTGGGCGCTGGCCACGTCCACAGCCTCGCCGAAGACCAACCGGACCGGTGTGTCAGCCTGTGCTTGGGTGGGTGGAGTCTGATTCAGGGGATCCGTCGAGACCACCCGGAATTGACCGATGCGGGGTGTGGTGAACCGGGCAACGAAGTTGCTCCCCAGCGGGATTCTCTGGGCCGAGGAGTCACGGGCCGCAGTGGTCACCATCACCACCATCGCCTGCCCTAGGGGAAAGGCGTTGCTGGGATGTGTGAAAATGAGACGGGTGTTGTTCTGTTCCAGCGTGAAGGTGCCCACGACCCTGGGCGAGATGTTGAACGCACTTGTCACGGTAGCTGGGTCCATGGAACGAGAGAAGGTGAGCTCGATGGCGCTTCGGATGTCCACGTTTGCCGCATCGGCCAGGGGACGGAGTCTGTTTTGTGGATCCCGCAGCTGTCCGGACACCGTGGGAGGCTGGGTCAAGCTGCCGGTGGTGAAGGTGAAGGTGGTGGTCTCGAAAGCCTCGTCGTCGCTCGTACGGACACCCTGCACGATGATCTGGTAACCCGTATTCGGCTTCAGAGAGTTCCGGGGGAAAATGGAGACCTCTCGCCGGGTCGCATCGAAGGTAAAGGAGCGGTCCACGAGTCGCGATGAAGCTAGTGTCTGCCCTGCTTCCTGTACGATCAGGTTCGCCTCCGACAGGGTCCTGGCATCGACGTCCTTTGGGAAGCTGACGGTGATCACCTTGCCGACGTCAACGCCGGTGGCTCCCGTGGCGGGATCCGAGACGACGATCGGCAGCCGGGTGATCACGTTGGCGTTGAACGGATCTCCTTCATTGTCCGCACAGCCTCCGGCAAGCAACAAGACCATCATCGCAAGCCCGATACGCCTGGCAGTACTCGACTGCATGCGGATTTGCCGATCCCTCATCGTGTCAGACGTCCTGGCTCCACGGGAACGATGATGACCTCGTCGGGACGAACCATCTTCAACTTCTCCCGGGCGATCTTCTCGGTCCCATCAGGGGTCCGAAGGAATCGAAGCTCCGCGGCAAGCCGGTCCTTCTCTCGCTCAGCATCCTCCACTCGTGCACGCTCTCTGTCCAGCTGTTGATCCAGTTCCCGAATCTCCAAGTACTGGTCCAGATAGAGCTTCGAGACCAGTACGAAGAGCACGATACACCCGGTGATGAAGAGGAACTGAAAGAGGCCGCTAGACAGACCGGCCACCGGGAGAACATCCTCCTCCCTCTGGGAAAGATCCCTCCCGGCTTCCAGTTCTTGCTCTTCATCAGCGGTCATCACTCTGGCTCTTCAAAGCTGTCCGGTTCGGGCAGGGTCTGCTGAGCTGAGTCCTGCAAACGTACATCGGAATCGGGGTCCGGCTCCGGCTTGACGACCGTGACGGATATGACCCGATCCTCATCGTTCAGTTCGATGATCCGGACTCCCTGAGTCGAGCGGCCAATCTTGGACACCGACGAGGCGTTGATCCGGATGATCTTCCCTTCCTTCGTGCTCACGATGATCTCATCCTCGTCACCGACGGCCCGGAACGTGGCCACGTTTCCATTCCGCTTGTTCACCTTGATGTTGATGATTCCCTTGCCGCCACGGCTCTGAATCCGGTACTCGCCAAGCTTGGTCCGCTTGCCATAGCCGTTCTCGGTCACCACCAGTAGGCAGTCGACGCTGCCATCGGCCACCTCCATTCCAATGACCTCGTCCTTCTTGCCCAGGGTGAATCCCTTCACTCCTTGGCTGACACGGCCCTTGGATGGGACACCAACGATGTGGGGGCCATCGGGCTTGGTGAAGTCAGCCACGGGGAAGCGAATGGCCTGACCGTCGGCTGAACCGAGCACGATATGGCTCTCCTGCTCGGTCAGGGCCACCCCGACCAGTTCATCGTCCTCCGATGCGAACTTCAGGCCGATGATGCCATTCTGTCTGATGCAGCTGACGTACTCCGTGAGCGGCGTCCTCTTGACCAGTCCCTTCTTCGTCGCCATCACGATGTACTGACCGGTGTCGAAGGTCTGCACCGGTACGATGGCGGTCACCTTCTCATCGGGTCGCAGGTTCAACAGGTTGGCAATAGCCCGCCCCTTCGATGTTCGGCTGCCTTCCGGGACGTTGTACACGTGAGCGGCGTAACACTTGCCCTTGGTGGTGAAGAACATGAGGATGTCGAAGGTGTTCGCCACGAACGTCTTCTCCACGAAATCCTCTTCTTTCAGGGACATGCCAGACAGGCCCTTGCCCCCTCGATGCTGCTTCCGGTACGTGTCGGCGGGCAAACTCTTGATGTAGCCGCTCTTCGTCACGGTGATGACCTTGGTCTCATCATCGTAGAGATCTTTCGGATCAAAGTTCGCCGTGTCGATGACGAACTTGGATCGTCGCTCATCACCAAAGCGGGCCTTCACGTCGGACAGTTCCTCAATGATGACCTCCTCGACCTTCGAGATGTCAGAGAGGATCAACCTCAACTCGCCGATCAGCTTGCGCAGCTCAGCGAGCTCTTCCAGGACCTTTGCAACCTCCAGGTTCGTCAGTCGCTGCAGCCGCATTTCCAGGATCGCCTCGGCCTGGATCTGAGAGAGCTGGAAGCGAGTCATCAGGCCTTCCTTGGCCTCTCCAGGATCCTTGGAAGCCCGGATCAGCTTCACCACCTCGTCGATGTTGTCCAGGGCGATCTTGAGACCTTCCAGGATGTGGCATCGATGCTCTGCCTTCTTCAACTCGAACTTGGTTCGCCGGGTCACGATCTCTCGTCGATGATCCAGGAACTTGCACAGCATCTGCTTCAAGTTCAGCTGAACGGGCCGGCTGTCCACGAGGGCGACCATGTTCACTCCGAACGTGGTCTGGAGCTGCGTCATCTTGTAGAGCTGGTTCAAGATCACCTGCGGGTTCTCACCCCGGCGGATCTCGAAGACGATGCGCATCCCCTTCCGGTCTGACTCATCCCGGATATCTGTGATGCCATCAATCTTCTTGTCCCTGACCAGGTCAGCAGAGTCTTCCAGGAGCTTCGACTTGTTCACCTGGTACGGGATCTCGCTGATGATGATCCTCTCCCGGTTGCCACCCATGGGCTCGATCTCTGCGACGGCCCGCATGATGACCCGGCCACGGCCCGTCTTGTAAGCCTGGGCAATCTCAGGGCTCTTGAGGATCAAGGCCCCGGTGGGAAAGTCGGGACCCTTCACGATCTGAAGAAGGTCATCGATGGAGACCTCCGGCTGCTCCAGTACCAGATGCAAGGCGTCCACGATCTCGCAGAGGTTGTGGGGCGGGATCTTCGTCGCCATGCCGACGGCGATTCCGTCAGAACCATCGACGAGCAACGTGGGAATCTTGGCCGGGAGGACCCGGGGTTCCCTTTCGGACTCGTCGAAGTTTGCGACGAAATCGACGGTCTCCTTGTCCAGATCCTGGAGGATTTCTTCCGCAGCCTTGGTGAGTTTGGCTTCGGTGTACCGATAGGCAGCAGGCGGATCTCCGTCAACAGAACCGAAGTTACCCTGACCGTCGACCAGCATGTATCGCAGGGAAAACTCCTGGGCCATTCGAACCATGGAGTCATAGATCGCCTGGTCGCCATGGGGGTGGTATTTGGCGATCACTTCACCGACCACGGCAGCTGACTTCTTGTAAGCCTTGTTACTCGCCAGTCCCAGCCGATGCATGGCATAGAGAATCCGGCGGTGAACCGGTTTCAAGCCGTCTCTCACATCGGGAAGCGCGCGGCTGATGATCACGCTCATGGCGTAATCGATATAGGAATCCTTCATCTCGTCCTCGATCGGGACGGGGATGATGTTCAAATTCGGATCAGTCATTTACTTTCCTCTCGCTGACAGGGCGCACCGGAAACCGAGATCCGGAGTTCCTCGATTAGGTGAGAAGCTCGCTCGGGCTGAGCAGCGCAGGTTCGCCACGCTGTCCCGATACGAACCGCCCTTGTAAACCTTCGTCTTTCGGACCTCGTACCAGCTGTCGGTCCACTCCGAAACATTGCCCGCCATGTCGAGCACGCCGAAAGGGCTCTCCCCTTCGAGGAACTTGCCGACCATGACCGGACCTCCTTCGCCTGATTCTCTTCCATTGGCCCGGCCCGGGTCATAGGAGTCTCCCCAGGGATACCGGCGGCCGTCTTCGCCTCGGGCTGCCTTCTCCCATTCTTCTTCTGTCGGTAACCGCTTCCCGATCCACCGGGCATAGTCCGCGGCGTCTTGAAAACTGACATTCACCACGGGCATCTGATCGGTCCCGGCCTGGTACTTTCCACCGATCCAGTGCACCGGAGGACGCCGGCCTGTGGCAGCCACGAACCGGGCGTAGGCTTCGTTAGTAACCTCTGTCCTGTCCATGTAAAAGGGAGCCACGAAGACCCGCTTCGCCGGTTGTTCGTCCCGGTTTCCCTGATTCGAGCCCATGGTGAATTTACCACCCCTGATGAAGACCATTCCGCCAGTCGTCAGGTTCTTGCTCCGGGCCAACCTGGCGCCGGCCTGGGCCACCAGGCTCGTCCCGATGATTCGCTGGATGTTCCCCAGGTAGACCTTCAAGGCCCCCCCCAGCTCCAGAGCCAGGTGGAGATCCTCATCCTTCAGGCGCCCCTCGATCTTCTTTCCACTGCTGAGGTCCACACGAACACGGGTCTCCACATCTCCCCAGACTTCAATCTGAGTCACGTTCCGTGTCAGGACCTCCACGCTGCCGTAGGCCGTGGCCATGAAGAGCTTTCTCTCCTTGATGCGGCCCGTGAGCAGATCTCCGTTCCGAAACTGGAACTGGTGCAGCCCTCCTGCGGGTCGATGCTTCGGCAAGGAGAGCGCGATGTTCCGGATCTTCTCCTTCCGCAAGTGCAACACAGCCCCACTCTGGTCCTTGAAATCAATCATCCGGGTCAACACGAAGCCGCTTACCCGATCCTGGTTCCGCAGCACTGTGCCTTCTATGCCTTGACCCGAGGGATCCAGCAGGAGGGAGATCACGCTGTCCCGTGAGAACTGCAACATCGCATAGGGAGTCTGAACATCGAATCGATCGTTCAGAACCTGGCCGACCAACTCCTTCCCGTCCAGCAATGTGATCACATTGAGCTCGGCCCCGAAAGCGCTGGCCGGCATAATTGCGATCAGGCAGATCATCGTCAGGACAGATCTCTTCTTGACTGTCTTGTTCAAGTTCATATCAAGTCGTTGGCTCCAGTGACTTCATCGAGTCCGAATGAATCTGGGGATCAGATATCCAGGTTCTTCGCCTCCCTGGCGTACTGCTCGATGAATTCCCGGCGAGGCGCGACCTGGTCGCCCATCAGGATGCTGAAGAGGCTGTCTGCCTCGATGTCATCATCGAGCTTCACCTGCACGAGTTTGCGGTTCTCACGCATCATCGTCGTCTCCGCAAGCTGCTCGGCGTTCATCTCGCCAAGACCCTTGTAGCGCTGGATGCTGAAACCCTTCTTGCCGTGATTCTCCAGTCCGTCCAGCAACTCCAGATAAGATCGGGCCTCCCGGGCTTCCTTGCCCTCGATCTGGTAGCTCAGCGGCAGCGGGTGGTCCGCCAGGCCCGTTAGCTCCCTAACCTGGTACATCCCGGAGAAGCCGAACTCGAGCAGGTCCTCATGATCGATGGTCTCCTGGAGGTTTGCTCCGTCAATGCGACTCTTGACCCTGAGTTGTATCAAGTCCGTTTCTTCGATTGGCTCGCAGGAAGCAGATATCTGCATTCCCATCCGACCGGCCTCGACTTCCAGTGCCTGAGCATATTCGGCTAGACGACTCGCGTCGTCCATGATATCGATGAGCTTCTCCTGCACCTGAATGAATGAATCGGCCAGCAAGCGGAGCAAGGGGCGACGGGAGAGCTTGATATAGAAGTTCCGGAGCCGGGTCAGGGTCTGGTACATGTCGGCGACCTGGCTCTTAGAGAGCCGGGCCGGGACGGCGACATTGTCGCCGGTGATCTCCAGGTCGACCTCGAGATTCCGAGTCAGGAACTCCACCATCTCCGTCTCATCATTGATGTACTTCTCGCTCTTGCCCTTCTTCACCTTGTACAAGGGTGGCTGCGCAATGTAGATGTAGCCCTGCTCTACCAGGCTCTTCATGTATCGATAGAAGAACGTCAACAGCAGGGTGCGAATGTGGCTGCCGTCGACATCGGCGTCAGTCATGATCACGATCTTGTGATACCGCAGCTTGTTGATGTCGAAGTCCTCGGCGATGCTAGTCCCGAGGGCCATGATGAGTACCTTGATCTCCTCGCTGTTGAGAGCTCGATCCAGACGGGCCTTCTCCACGTTCAGGATCTTTCCCTTCAGAGGTAAAATCGCCTGATACGTCCGATCCCGGCCCTGCTTCGCCGTGCCGCCGGCGCTTTCTCCCTCAACCAAGAACAATTCGCAGAGCGCTGGATTCTTCTCCGAGCAGTCGGCGAGCTTTCCCGGCAGTGATGACGAATCGAGAACTCCCTTTCGACGAGTCAGCTCCCTGGCCTTGCGAGCCGCCTCCCGAGCCTGGGCCGCGACGAGCGCCTTCTCCACGATCTTCGTGATCACGTCCGGGTTCTCTTCGAAGTAGTAGCTAAGCTGCTCGAAGACCATGGACTCCACCATGCCCCGCACGTCGGAATTACCCAGCTTCGTCTTGGTCTGACCCTCGAACTGGGGCTCGGGAATCTTCAGGCTGATGACCGCCGTGAGACCCTCCCGGCAATCGTCGCCGCTGAGGCTCAGGTCCTTCTTCAGCTTGAAGAACCCAGAGTTGATCTTGATGTATTCGTTCACGGACCGAGTCAGGGCGGTCTTGAAACCGACCAGGTGGGTACCACCCTCCTTCGTGTTGATGTTGTTCACGAAGGTGAGCAAGGTCTCGGAGTAGCCGTCGTTGTACTCCATTGCGAGCTCGATCTCGGAGTTCTCCTTCACCTTCTTGATGTAGATCGGTTCCCGGTGAAGTGACGTCTTGGATCGGTTCAGATGCTGCACGAACTCGACGATGCCGCCCTTGTAGAGGAAGTCGTGTCGCTTGCCGGTCTTCTCTTCCAGGATGCTAATTTTCAGGTTGCTCATCAGGAACGCAAGTTCCCGGAGCCGGTTGGAGAGGACATCGAAGTTGAAGGTCGTCTCCGTCAAGATCAGCCCATCGGGCCAGAAACGAACGTGGGTTCCGGTCTTCTTCGATTCCCCCGTGACGATCAGATCCATCTCGGGAACACCCCGTGCGTAGCTCTGATGATGGACCTGTCCCTCTCGATGAACCCAGACCTGCAATCGGGTGGACAGGAAGTTCACGACCGAGACACCCACACCGTGAAGTCCGCCCGAGACCTTGTAGGCCTTCTTGTCGAACTTGCCACCAGCATTCAGCTTCACCATGATCACTTCCACGGCGGGGCGCTTCTCCTTCGGATGGATGTCCGTCGGAATGCCACGGCCGTTGTCGATCACGCTGCAGGAACCATCAGAGTGGAGGATCACCTCCACGGTGGTGCAGTACCCAGCCAGAGCCTCGTCAAGAGAGTTGTCCACCACCTCGTAGACCAGATGGTGCAACCCATCGATGCTCGTGGAGCCGATGTACATACCTGGCCGTTGCCGTACATGGTCTCGTCCTTCGAGCACCTGGATTTCATCGGCACCGTACTTGGCTGCCGGCGCAGCTATCTCTTCGGCCACGTCCACTTCCTTTCCGCTTTCGCTGTTCATGTCAAATTCATCGTTCATGTGATTCGTGTCCTTCAACTGAAGGTCTTGATCCGAGCCAGACTCATCCCGCCTGGCGCCTCAGCTCCGCCAGCCTCGCCTTCCGGAAAACCCGGCGAAGCTGATCCCGAAGAGCCTCATCGTCCAGATTCTCCAAGACCTCTTCAATCTGCTGCTCGTCTTCAGCCGAAAGCTTCATCACCTGAGCTTCCGATCTCGCAGCATCACTGTCGT
>JAJFLN010000233.1 GCA_021772705.1 Candidatus Cloacimonadota bacterium
CCTCGACAAGCTCAGACGATATGGCCGCCCGCTCCATTCATCCTTCGACAGGCTCAGGACGAACGGATCGGGAAAACTCGGCCATTCAGTCGTCCTGGATGCGGGCATCCATAGTAGGACGAACGGATCGGGAAAACTCGGTCATTCAGTCGTCCTGGATGCCCGCATCCATAGTGGGGCGAACGGATCCGGAATAGGCCAGGGGACCCCCTACGGGACATGCACCCGGCTGGCAACGACGGCCGCGCCACGCTGCGTGGCTTCAGCAAGGATTACCTGGGGAGTTACACGGAGATCTCAGAGAACACGGAGATCACAGAGGTTCCTTTCCATTCCAATAAACCATCTGTGCCCTCCGAGTGCTCCGTGGCCTCCGTGACCATCCAGGGCGCCCCACCCGCCTGACGCCCGGATCTACGAGACAGGGCTAGATGTAATCCCGGAACAGCTCATCTCTGGGCTGGGGAATGATCTGCTTCGACACCAGCATCCCCAGCTCTCCTATCTCGGAGGCTCCGGACTCCACTGCCGCCGTCACGTTGGCCACCGAACCGGTGAGCAGCATGAAGGCCTTGCCGCCGAGAGCCATGGCAAGGTGCATGCGGAAGAGGGTGACCTCCGAGGACTTCACGGCCGCATCGGCCCCTCGAACGGCGGCGGTGACGGAGAAGGACTCCAGAACTCCCAGGGCTCCCTTGTCGGCCTGCCTCAGCTCCACCGTACCGGCGATGGCCGGGAAGACCTGAGGGTCGATGCTGGGAATCACCAGCTGCTCAATCAACCCTCGGGATGCCGCCTCGGCGCCAGCGGAGACACTCTCGGTGACAGCGGCCACATCGCCACCGATCAGGACCATGTACTTGCCGGAGCAGATCGTCCTGGCGATCATCAACTTTACATCGGAGGTCTTCAGCATCCGGTCCTGGACCAGATAGGCCGTGGCGATGCTCGAGAGCTCCACCATTCCGATCGCGTTCATGTTCTGCGGCATGGCTGTCTCCTTCGAGGGATCAGGCGGGTTCCAGGACGATGACGTCGCTGACTGACAGGATCTTTCCGGCCAGGGGTGAGTGAAGCGGGACTCCGAGCTGTCCCTCTTCCACGTTCGCAAGGACCTGTCCCTCCTGGACCGTGTCTCCGGCCTTGACCCGGGCCGTCCCAGGCGCACCGAGGTGCTGCTTCAGGGGAAGAGTCAACGGTTGCCTGGCGGGAACGGCCTCGATCAGGGGTCCCACGTTCCGGAACCTGTCCAGCCCGAGCCGGGACATGAGCTTAGTCAACGGGATGTGCCGGTAGGACTCCATTTCGTGGGCAGTCCATTCCTGGCTCTCGATCTCGTCCTTGGGCCAGCTTATCTCCTTCTGCCGCAGCACACCCTTGGACTGAACGCAGGCGTTCTTCGGGTCCAGATCCTCCGGGCAGGCGTAGAGCGTGCAGAGGTTGCACTCGCAACAGAACTGAGTCCCCAGGATCATCCGGTCGCCGGCCTCGTGGAATCCCAGGTTTCGCATGGCCAGATGAGGCTCGATGGGGTGTCCCAGCAGGTATCGGGGGCAGAGTTCGGTGCAGAAAGAACACTGGTCGCAGGCGGAGCGGCCGATCTGATCGATGACCTTCTGGGGCCTGCGTCTTCGAACCACCAGGTCGTGATCCAGAGGGAGGACGATCAGTCCCCCGGTCGTCTTGGTGACCGGCGTGTCCAGGTCCTCGATCAATTTGCCCATCATCACGCCGCCCTCGAGGATGGCGAAGGGGCCTTCAGCGATGTCCCCTCCCGCCAGATCGAGACAGGCGCGGAACGAGGTTCCGATGGGGACTCTCAACGTGACGGGCTCCCGGACGGCGCCGGCCACGGTGAGGTACTTCCGGGTCACTGGCTGATCCCAGAAGACATTGAGCAGGGTCTCCACATTGGAGACCAGGGCGTTGACGGCCAGGGGAATCTTGCCGGGGGGGATCACCCTTCCCGTGACGGCGTGGACCAGGAGAAACTCATCTCCGGCAGGGTAGAAGTCCTTCAGCAGGTGCACTTCCAGGCCCGGCTTCACCCGCTGCCGAAGCATCTCGATGACCTGGGTGTACTTGTCCTTGATACCGATGACACCCCGCTCGGCGCCGGTGTGCCGCACCACGGCATCCAGCACCTCCATCAGGTCGTCGGCGTGCCGTTTGAGCAGCTCCTTGTCCTTGTGGAGGAGCGGTTCACATTCGGCAGCGTTGACGATAACCGTGTCGACGCCGGAGGCTTCCAGTTTCACGTGAGTCGGAAAGCCAGCACCGCCGGCTCCAACCACTCCGTGCTCCCGAACCCGGGCCAGATCTATCTGAAAGGACATGAGGTAGCGCGCCTCCTCGACGCCGGGCCATACTATCATGGGGGATCGAGTGACTGATCGGCTGGGCAGCCTCGGAAGGCGCGACGAGCCGGCCTTTCGCCCCTGGCCTGGTCAGACTGCCCGGCCCTGCACCGTTGCCGTGCTAAGATAGGATCGCTGTCATGCCCCCTGCTCCCGACGACTCGCTCATATCCCGCGTCAAGGCAGGAGACTCGGCTGCCTTCGAGGGCCTCGTGACCCGATACAAGGGTCTCGTCTTCAGCACGATCTTCAGGATCGTCTCCGATCGGGACGCCGCGAGCGACGTGATGCAGGAAGCTTTCTTCAAGGCCTACAGCGGACTCGGACAGCTCCAGGATCCCCGGGCTTTCAGGAGCTGGCTGATGCGCATCGCAGCCAACGAGAGCTTGCGATATGTGCGGCAGCGGAGACCGGAGCTGATGGAAGAGGACGCGGCCCAGGAGGCCTCGGCGTTTTCGGCTGTCGCCCCGTCGCCGGAGCAGGCCGTCGAGAACCAGTGGACCCTGAGGGCCGTGGAGGACGCCATTGAACAGCTGCCCGTCACCTACCGCGCCGCCCTGCTCCTCCGCTTCTTCAATCAGCTGCCCTACAGTGAAATCGCCGCTGCCCTGGACATCACTCTTGCCAACGTGAAGTTCCGGATTCACCACGGAGTCCGGCTCCTCCGCGCTCGACTCGATCCAGGGAGAGACTGAGTCTTGGATTCCTTCGCTGTCCTCCGCTCACCCGAGGGCTCTGCTCTGCGGTGCACTCGCCGGCAGGCCGTGACTCTAGTGGAGATCCTCGTCGCCGTGGCCATGCTGGGCGTCCTGTTCATCCCTGTATTCGATCTGTTCCGGTCCGGCGCCGCCACGGCTCAGTACACGGAGGATCGGCTTCGGGCCTTCCTGATCGCCCAGCAACAGGTAGAGACCATCAAGCACGCCTGCCAGGTCGACAAGTACGCCATGGAGAAGCTCGTGGGGGAGTACTTCAGCAACGGCAACCCCAGGAAGTTCCGGGTCGAGGACCGCTACGATGTGACGCTCTTCGTCGACCCCAGCTTCCCCGTCGAGGCGGAGGGCCGAAAGGCGCTGGTCTGCTTTGTCCGGGTCGACGTGGACTGGATACTGTCAGGCGAGCCCCGTCACGTCGAGCTGGAAGCGCTGGTAGACCGGGCTTACCGCTAGGGAGCCGGAAAGCAGGCTGCTCTCCGTTCACCCCACTATGGAACGGCCCTCCGCGCAACCTGAAAGTTTCGCTTGCCGTCCTGCGCCTCCAGCGCCGCGTGGCGGCGGCGGTCGCGGATGAGTCAGCAGAGACAACGCACGAGGGGGCG
>JAJFLN010000234.1 GCA_021772705.1 Candidatus Cloacimonadota bacterium
ACGCCATCCAGATCGCCGAGTTGCTTCATCAAGCGGGCAAGCTGGGTAAGCAGCAGGATTGAAGTCGAAGGCTTTTGTGTCGAGGGCGCTGCCCTCGAACTCCCGGCAAGGGCCATCGGCCCCTGCACCCCGTTTTGACCGTCATGCAGACAGATAGTCACATCGAACTCTGTTCGCCAAAATGGGGGTTCGAGGGACCCGGGTCCCCCGATGGGGGTGGGGCAAAGCTCCACTCAAGGAAAGAACCGTCGGCAGAGAGCTCGGACGCCGGTTTTGACCTGGTCCTCGGAGATGACGCAGCTGATCTTCACGTCGCTGGTGGCGATCATCTCCACGTTGATCTCTTCGTCTGCCAGGGCCTTGAACATGTCCTTGGCCACCGAACTGTCGGACCGGATACCGAGGCCGACAAGGGTCAGCTTTGCTACCCGGTCATCGGCTTCAATCTCCATGCCCTCGCAATCGGCGGCGAGCTTCTCCAGTCCCTCCCGGGCCTTCGCCAGGTCTCCTCGCTTGATGGTGAAGCTGATGTCGTTCACAAGGCGCTTCGTCGTGCTCTGGACAATCATGTCCACACCCACCCCTCGCTCCGAGAGGCAGTCGAAGATCCTGAAGGCCATGCCGGGCCGGTCAGGCACTCCGTAGACCGTCAACTTGGCGACAGTAACGTCGTGGGTGACATTGCTGATGATCGGTTGCTCCACGTCTTCCTCCAGCTCCTCGATCCAGGTCCCTGAACCGTCCATCTCACTGTGCTTGACCAGGATCGGAACCCGGTACTTCCAGGCGAAGAAGACCGCCCGAGGATGCAGGATCTTGGCCCCCGAGAAGGACATCTCCAGCATCTCCTCGTAGGAGAGACGGTCGATCCGTTTCGCCGACCGGTAGATCCGCGGGTCCGCCGTGTAAACCCCGTCGGAGTCGGTGCACTTCTCGAGCCGGTCAGCTCTCAGGCCGACGGCAAGAGCCATGGCGGTGATATCCGAGCCTCCTCGGCCCAGTGTAGTCACGTCGTTTTCGGCAGTGACACCCTGAAAGCCAGCCACAATGACCACTCGGCCCAGATCGATCTGCTTCTGGATCTTCCCGGAGTCGATTCCCAGGACCTTGGCCTGGGTGTGCAGCGTGTCGGTCTTCAGGCCGATCTGCGGCCCCGTATAGCTGATGGCATCCACGCCATGCTTGTGAAGTGCCATGGCCATCAAGGCGATGCTCACCTGCTCCCCTGTGGCCAGCAACATATCCAGCTCTCTGGCCGGCGGATCCGGTGAGAGATCGTAGGCCATCCGGGTCAGATCATTGGTGGTCTCTCCCATGGCACTGACGACCAGGACCAGACGATCTTCCCCGCCCTTCTCCCGCCGGGCAATCCTGGATGCCACGGAGTCGATCTTCTCCAGCGTCGACAAGGACGAGCCACCGTATTTCTGCACCACGATCTTCATGGTCGATTCGGGAGTATACCTGACCCCGGCCGGGCGCGAGTGGCAATTCCGTTGCTGAGGTATCATTCATCGAAGGTCAACGGCATGATTCGCTGGACAAGAAACGAAATCGAACTCGAAGCTCTCAGGGTCTTCGGCTTCCGGGCTGACTGCCCTGTCTGCGGCCAGGCCGCCGAGGGGGAGACCACCAGCTGTAGACAGTGCAGCACTCCCCATCACGAGGACTGCTGGATCTACAACGACGGCTGCGCCGTCTACGGGTGCGGCGATGGCGAGAGTCGAAGTGCGCCCGCTCCCCTGACGCCACCGGCTGCGAGCTTCCGCCGGCGCTTGCTTCAGAGCCTGATTCACCCTGGCAACCCGGACCATCGCCTCCAGTTGATGAGCGGGATCGCTTTGACCCTGGGTACCGTCTGGCTAACTCTGGTGCTGGTCATGTTCGTTGGTTTCTCCAGGATGGCCGAACATGCCGATCGGGAACTCCGGGAGAGATGGATTCGCTTCAGAGGTATCAACTACACCCTCCACCTCTCCAGCCCTTCGTCCCAGACCACCTCCGGGGACAGGCAGCCTGCTTCGGCCGAACCCTCCGGAGACGTCCCCCAGAAGTGAGTTGGCCGGTCCCCGATACGGGCTATCTCTCCGAGGGTAAAGCCTCTCTCTGACCCGTAAGTCAGGACAGAACCGGCTCGAATTCGAGGGCAGTTGCTCACCTTCAGTTCATGTCCTGGGAATGTCGATTTCGCGCATGTGGTTATTCCTTCATGGATGCCCTCAAGCTTCCCCTACAACCCGCTCGTTCCATTCTCGATGAATCGGTTGGCCGTCGCCGGCCTCAGTCTTGTCCTGTTCCTGTCCGCGACCTTCCTGGCCGTGGCCGTTCCGAATCGCTGGGAACTGGAACGGGACCTGGCATTCTCGCTGGAGGAAACCGGCGGTTATCAGGAAGCCTTCCAGATTCTCCTGAAGCTCGAACGAAGCGGCGTGGATGACCCGGACGTCCTCCTCGGTCTGGCACGCAACGCCGTCCAGACGGGGCAGGCCGGCGAGGTCCGCTCCATCCACCATCGCATCAAGCTAGCAACCGGAGCCGACGACGCGTCAGCCGTCGAGACGCTGGCCAGCCTGACGGTTCAGCTCAAATTGAAGACCGAGTACCCGTCAATGCTGGTCCTCCTCGAGAAACACCGGGGCCGAATGGACTCCCTCAAGCTCATGCTCAGAATGAACGAGGCCCTGGGTCGCCACGATGTATCCGTTACCCTCGTCGACGAAGGCCTCCGGCAGTGGCCCGACGACGTCGACTTCGTGCTGGCCAAGGCCCGAGCCCTCGCCACGCTTCAGAAGTACGAAGAGCTCACCCGGTTCCTGACCCCCTGGGAGACCACCATGGTCTCGGAGGATGAGTATCGAGACATCCTGGAGTTTCAGTCCCTGGCGTTCCGAAAGCTGGGCCGTCCAGACGAGGCCAGAAGGCGCCTGGCTCTACTGCTGGAGTTGAAACCTGAGGACCGGGACCTGCTACTCCTGTCGGCGGAGGTGGAGACCTCCGCGGGCTTCCATGAACAGGCGCTGGCGCTCTATGACCGCCTGATCCGCCTCGATCCGAACAACCTGATCGCCCGGCAGGACCGCATCGCGTCACTTCGCCGCCTGGGCCGTGAAGAGCAGGCAATCGACGCTTACATATCCCTGCTGAATCTGGACCCGGATAACATGGAGGTCAGACGGAGTTTGGCCTGGACCCTGCTCGATCAGAAGCGGACGACAGAGGCCTACGAGATCGCTAGAAGACTCCCCCGAGGCCGCGCCGCGACCAACGACGACCTGGGGCTCCTGGTGTCGGTTCTACTGGCAATGAAGAAGCATCGAGAAGCGGTACCGCTCATCCAGGAATTGACGCGACGCACTCCCGACAGGAAGAACCTGAAGCTCCTGACTGAGGGTCTTCTCATTCTCGACCGGAAGCGTGAAGCCATGGCGACCCTGGAGAAGCTGCTGCGTGGTTCTCCCGACGCCGAGACACTGCAGCTGCTGGCAGAGACGCAGCTGGCCCTGGGCGAACACGATCGTGCACTGAAGACTCTCGCCAGACTGTCGCGGCTACGACCCAACGCGAACGTCCTGCTCCTCCGGGCCGAGACCTTGGTCGCCCTCAAGCGCCACCGGGAGGCCCTTCCTCTCGTGAAGCAGCTCGTCTCCCGGGACCCCTCGGCGGCGAACTGGCGACTGCTCGGCGACATACTCTTGGAGCTGGGCCGCCTGGAAGAGGCCGCATCCCTGTTCTCCCGTATCGTCGAGCGCAGTCCCGACGCTGAGAATTACATGCTCCTGGCCGACACTCTGATCGCACTGAAGCGCCCCGGCCAGGCCCTCCCCGCCTTGAAGCACCTCATCGTCCGCGACCCGTCGACGAAGAACTGGCGCCTTCTGGGAGACACCCTCCTCGAGGTGGGCTACAAGCAGGACGCCGTGAGGGTGCTGCAGCGGGTGGCCGACGAAGCGCCCGAGGCGACTCTATACCAGACTCTCGCCTACACCCGGCTGGAGCTCTCCCAGAACGAGGCGGCTCTGCAATCTGCCCGCAGCTGGCTGGCCCTGAACCGGAAGAACGCTGACGCAGCCGCCCTGATGGCGACGATTCTGTTCCGCCTGAACGATCGTGACGAAGCCCGCACCATGCTCGGCGTCGCCATCGAGCTCGAGAAAGACCCGGTGAAGCGAATCCAGCACCAGCTGGACCTCTTCTATTCTCTGGCCGATGGCGGGCTGCATCAGGAGGCAATCGACACAGGGCTGCCCGTGCTCGCATCGCTGGAAGAAGGCTCCTTGACCCGGCCCGACTCCCTGGAACCGGACCTCCGGCGGTCCCTGTCCTCCCTGCTGGCCGAGACAGGAAGAGTCCCGGAGGCCGTCGAGCTGTATCGCCCCCTGATAGCGCGCGAGACCGCTTCGAGGGAGGAGAAGCTCGAGTTCGCCGAGCTGCTCTGGAGAGCTGGTGAGAAGAAGGAGTCCGAGGCGCTGCTCGTGGCCCTGCTGCCCGCCGAGACGGAGCACGGTCCGGCCCATATTCGGCTGCTCGACATCTGGTCGTCCCGGCGCGAAGACTGGCCCAGAGCCACGTCGATGGCCTTGGAAATGCGCTACGGCGCCCGATCGAAGCCGGAGGTACTCCGGGCCCTGGTTCGAGCCTGGATCGGTATGGGACGACCGCCGGAGGCCCGGGAGTTGCTCAGCCCACTCTGGGAGACCATCGGCGATCAGCCGCTGTGGGTACGAGATCTGACAGCCGATTACCTCGTATCGGCGTCTCGATGGCGGGAAGCCCTGACCTCCCTTGCCCAGATCCCCCTGGCTCCCCAGACGGATCGAGTGGACAGGAAGGTCCGTATCGCCGAGGCGCAACTCGGCGCGCCCTCCTGGCTCTGGGGACGGGCTCGTGGGACTCTGAAGTCAACAGACCGAAGCACGCTGCAGACTCGCCCGGCCGTGACACGGCAGCTCGATCAACTGCGGAAGACCGCCCACGGGACCCACTTCGAGGTCACCTCCGGGTATCGATCCGCCACCGACGGTCTGACGTCATTCGAGCCCAGAATCAGCGTTCGACGTACGCTGAATGAGAAGGATCACTTGAGGGCCGACATCCGCCGGGTCGACATGGAGCGGGACGGAGTCTCGGCCAAGGGAGAGGTCGCCGGTGTCGAGTTCTCCCGCCGGCTCTCGGCCGATGCCGCCATCTTCGGTGGTCTCGAGACTACCCGAGGTCTGCCGGCGGATCGCAGCGTCGTCGCCAGGGCCGGGGTTCAAGGCGTCGCGAACGAACAGGGTGACCCATTCCGGGTGAGCGTGGGGCGGGACTACATATCCGAGTCGCCTCAGGCCTGGCAGCAAGGCCTGACGGGACGCTCGCTCAAGATGAGCCACGAGAGACCCAGGGACGGCAACTCCCTGTCCAGCAGTGCCTCTGCCTTGGTCGAGCAGATCGACGATGGAGTCAGCCGCTACTCCCTGGAGGCGGCGGTTCGAAAGCGAGCGAATCACCGCTTCGACTACGGCCTGTCCCTGGGGCGGCGGGATGCCCAGGGAGCACCGAACCCCACGAACCTGTACTTTGCACCCAAGGACTTCTGGTCCGTCGATGCCGACGCCAGCTGGATGGCCGCCAGTCTCGGTAGCTGGGGAGACTGGTCAGTCCGGGCCGGCCTCCATTTCGACTGGCTTCAGGGCGAGGGAGCCCAGGGCAACGTGGCCGGCATCAGGGCCGAGTTCCCCATGGGACCCGTCGACGGTCTGATCCTGGAATGGAACCGGTTCACCAACTCGGCCAACCGGGTGTCGGATCAGGCCGATGGCTACACCGAAAGGTCGCTGAACCTCTTCTATACGACTCGAAACTGACCCGAACACAGGGAATGGGTCGGATTCGGGGGCTCTCAACCCTTACTATGTGGGTCAGGAAATGTCCCGCAAGTTCGAGATAGAGCCAGAGTATCGGCTGCCAGATTACCAGGTACACCAGGAGCGCTACGCAGGTCCGATTCACGTTCTGGTGGTGGTGGTCTGTATCGGTCTGACTGCCTGGAGCTTTCCGTCCCAGCGTGAACTGGCAGGACTGCTCAGCCGCAGCAACCTGGGAAACACGGCGCTCATCGAGGCCTACCGCGAGCTGGACGAGCTCTCGGAAGATGCAGACCAGCTCGAACGAGCCAGGATCTTCCGCCGCCTCGGAATCGCCCAAGGCCTGACCGGCCGCCTGGAGGAGATGCTCTCCAGCTTCCGCAAGTCTATCGACACAGCACCAAAGTGGTTGTCTGGCAGACTCTCCCTTGCCGACGCCCTCCGGACCCTTGCCCGTCTCGAAGACGAAGTTCCCGTTCTGCAGGCCGCCCAGGCTCTCGCCGATGAGATCCTGAAGATGCCTCAGGGACAGCAGCGGTCTGCGCTGGCCGACTTCCGATTTAGCCGGGTCTCGCCCCCTCCCAGTTTTCCCGCTTTGAAACAGGCGCTGGGACAGGACCTGTTGCCCTGGCGAAGGCGGCTGGCCACCTCCCTCGACTTCTCCCAGCAGCTGCATCGGGCCATCCCGCAGTACAGGAGAATCCTCCGGGATGATCCCAGGAATGTGGCCACCGCAGTCCGCCTGGTCCAGCTCCTGTTTCAGGAGGGACAGTTCGAGGAGGCCTGCACGGCTCTTGAAACGGCCCTGTCCAACATCCAGTTGGTTCATGCCGGCAAGGAGAACCTGGCGACTCGATTCGCCGCCGTGGCAGACCCGGGACGGAGACGGATCTTGCGGGCCTTGCTGGCCGGCTGGCACCTTCGCCAGCCCAGCCCCAGTGACGCCCCCCTCGCCATCGCTCTCGGCTTTCCCGTGCCGACCTGGACCTGGTCGAGGGAGTCCACCTCCGCCGACGAGGTCGCCGTGCTGGATGGAATCCGGGTGGCCTCATTGGTGCGCCAGGAGGCCACGGGCCAGCTCGACTTGCTCCGAAGAACACTGGAGCTGGAGCCCGGTGACCAGGGGCTCAAGCTTCGCCTCGCCCAGGAACTGGAGGCGCTGGGTGATCTGGTCGGCGCGCTCGCTCTTTATCGGGAGCTCCGGGAAGCTTCCAACGACCCCGTCGCCCACGCCGAGGAGATCACCCGGATACTGGTCCTGATGGGCAACATGCCCGATCTGATGCTCGAACTGGAGCTTCAGTACAGGCAGCAACCGGACCTGGAGAAGGGACTCGCCCTGGCCCGGCAATTCTACGCCATTGAGCGCTTCGATGACGCCGCCCGAATGTACCGGGAACTGGCGGAACAGCATCAGGACAACCTGGAGCTTCTGGCCTCTCTCGCCAGCGTGCTCCGGATGCAGGACCGGCACAAGGAAGCCATCGAGGTCCTGAGACAGGTTCTGGAACGGCTTCCGGATTCATCGGGATCGGGATACAGGAAACAGGCGGCCTCGGAGCCCGAGGGAGGCGTCACGTCGCCTTTGGCACCGATCCTCGCGGGCCGATCGGAGGGGGCTGAGGGACCGCCATCAGGAGACAGGCTGATCAAGCGGCGCGTTCTGGCGCTCTTCTCCGGGGCCGCCGAGACGAGCGCCGAGACGACCCGCCTCCACGAGAGAATCGAAATTGCATTCAACTATCACGGTCTCATCCTGGAGTACCGGGACATCTCCGAAGGACTTCCAGACGATGAGGAGATGGAGGCATTCGCCGGCGTCGTCAGCTGGTTCCACTGGCCCACCTACTCCGGAGCCTCCGAGTATCTTGCCTGGCTTGGCCGGCAAGTCGACGGGGGCAGAAAGCTCGTCTTCCTGGGAGGCATCGGCGCCTTGCTGGAGCAGAAGACCGCCGCGCCAGTCCCCCTGAGACAGCTCAACCGGTTCCTGAACAAGATCGGCATGGAGCACGACGGATTCTTCCGGTCCGGTGGGCCAGACATCTCCATCACGCAGCTGGATAGCAAGCTGATGCAGTTCGAGAGAAAGCTCGGCCGGGAGCTGGGTTACTTCGAAGGAATCCGATCCATCGATCCGGCGAACCAGGTCCTTCTCTCCCTGGAGTTGGCCACGCCCGGTGCCAGTCCTCGACGAGGCGATGTAGCCGTTCTCTCCCAGGCCGCGCTCTATGTCAGTCCTACATACACGGATTTCCAGGATACCCTCACCCGGCGCCGGCAGCTCCGCATCGACGCCTTCGAACTCCTGGGGTCACTCTTCGGAGCAGAGCAGCTTCCCGTTCCGGATCCGTCGACAATCAACGGCCGCCGAACGGCAATGATTCACCTCGACGGAGACGGGGCTCGAAACGCCACAGTGATGGAGGGTTACAAGGACTGCCTGGACGTGCTGCTGGAACGATTCTTCAAGACCTATGCCGTGGAACAGACCGTCTCCTTCATCTCCGTCGAGGTCGATCCCGAGCGGCCCGGAACAGAGTCTCTCCGGGAGCGGGCGAAGCAGCTCTACGAATTCCCCTGGATCGAACCGGCCTCCCACAGCTACTCCCATCCCTTCGACTGGCAGGACACGGAGACCAGCGCCGAACGGGCAGAGCGCCACAAGTACGAGTACGGAGATATCCCCTTCAGGCGGGACAGGGAAATCCGCCAGGCCACGGAGCTGATCCTCGACCTGGCGCCGTCTCGTGACATTCCCAAGGTGCTCCTCTGGTCCGGCGCCTGCAATCCCAGCGAGAGCCAGCTCCAGTTCACCACCTCCGTGGGAGTGATCAACATGAACGGCGGCGACGGCAGGTTCGACGGCGAGTATCCCTCTGTCACGGCTCTGTCTCCCTGGATACGATCCGTCGGAGAGCAACGGCAGTACCTGACACCTCAGGCCAACGAGTACTACCTTTCAGCCAACGACAGCCTGCCGCTCTGGTCCTTCATCCGACTCGCCGAGAGCTGGGACCGGAGCGAGTCCCCCCGCCGGCTCAAGCCCATGGGCCTCTATTATCACCACTACATCGTCCGGGATCAGGGGGGAACAACCATCCTGGAGAAGCTCTACGAGAAGCTGCTTGGCAGTACTCCGGCCATCGTGCCGGCCAGTGAATTCATCGCCCAGCTTCAGGGATTCGATAGCCTGAGGATGACCCGGAAAGAAGACGGCAGAATCGCCATCGAGGACGCCGGCCGCTGTCTCACCCTCCGTCTTCCTCTGGAAATGGGTGTCCCCGACCTGAGCCGATCCGAAGGAATCGCGGGCTATCTACTGGAGAAGGATCACCACTACGTTCATCTGATCCCTGGCGACAAGCAGCTGCTCGCTCTGGGAACCGGCCCAGGTTCGCCCGACGTCTTCCTGGAGTCTGCCAACCTGAGAATGGAGGACTGGCGGAGAGAGGCGAATCTCCTGGTGGCACATTTCCGGGGCCACGGCGATGCTTTCATCACCCTCGGCGGCAAGTGGATCTCACCGGGACTGGACATCCAGTTCCGGGACGAATCGGGACTTCTGATGCCCCTGGAGACCACCACGGGTCCAACAGGAACGCTGCTGATCGAAAGCCAGGCCCGAGGCCGGATGGAACTGGAACTGGTGCGTCGATGAGAACCGTGAGATGGTTGGCTACCCCGAGCTGAACGAAACCGATGCTTGCTGAGTACCTGAGAGCGCCCATACGTCCCAAGGGCATCAAGCCCTATCTCGAGGCCCTGGTCGCCATCGCCGTCCTGGGCGTCTGCAACGGCGTTTTCATGCCAGAGTCTCCCGGGCTCCTGGGAACCACGCCCCATCCCCTGGTCTTCGTCGTGATCCTCGTGGCCGGCCGCTATGGCCTGCTGCCGGGACTCGTGACGGCCCTGATCTCCATCGTCAGCCTGTCGGCGATCTGCTACCGGTATTTCCTGGTCCCGGACATCTCGGCTCTGATTCACGAAGGCAGCGGCGTCCCCCTGATGTCGCTGCTCACCATGGCCGTCTTCGTCGGCGAACTTCGGGACTTCACCCTCCGCCGGTATCAGCTCGTCGTCGATGAGCACGATCTGGTGGAGGAGCGATTCGACAAGCTCGCCAGCGCCTACACGGTGTTGCAGGATGACAAGTACCTGCTGGAGAAGGCGATCCTCTCGGATCGAACTCCCCTGGAGTTCACCTCTGCCCTGGTGGAGAACCTGGACACACTGGACGACCGGGAGTTCAACCGCACCGTGGTGGACCTGATGAAGAACATCGGCTGCTCCGGCGGAGTGGCTCTCTATCTCCTGGGTGAGAAGAAGGACTGGAAGCTCGCCACCACCCTGGGGGAGGAGTTTTCCCCGGTCCTGGCCCTGGAAGATCCAGTCACCCAGAGGGCCCTGTCGACTCACCAGGTGGCGACGGTAAACGACCTGCCTGATGTGGCCCTCGATACGATGGCGGGATCGATGATGCAGGTCATGGTCCCCCTGCCACACATGGATGAGGGAAAGCTCCATGGCCTGGTGGTGTTGAAGGACGTCCCCCTGGCCACCTTCAGCCGCATGCGCCTCAAGGCCCTGGAGGTGGCGGGACGGCTGGCGGGGCGCATGGCCTCCCGGATCGAACTCCATCGGCGAACCCAAGACAGAAACGTCCTGGACCCCCGAATCGACGCCAGTACGCCATTCTATCTTCAGAAGCGGGGCCGGGAAGAGCTGGGCCGCTGCCTGGATCGCAACCTGCCTTTCTCCGCAGTGGTCATCCGTATTCCGGAGTACGACGCCGTACAGGCCGAGATGGAGACCATCCTCCTGGCCACCCTGGCCGACGTCCTGGGGCACTGTCTCCGGACAGGTCAGGTCCTGGGCCGGGCGCCCCAGCCCGGTGTCTTCGTCGTCCTCATGCCCCTGGACGGGATGGACGTGGCTCAAGCCTTCACCAGTCAGGTCCAGGAGGAGATCTCCGCCTTCCAGATGCGGCCCTATGACGGCGACCAGGTCCTGCAACTCCAGGTCGATCCTCTCTCACTCCATCCCGGTGTCGGCAGCTGGGAGGAGGCCGAGAAGCTGCTCTATCCAGGCAACACCGAGGCCGAGGCATGACGGAGAAAGAGAAGAGAGAGGCGGCGAAAGCGCGGCGCGATCTGATCCGGGAGAGGGTCTTCGTCACTGTCGCCTTCGCCCTGGAGTGCGTCGGTCTCTGGACGATCTGGCAGGTCCACGTGGGGACACAGGCAGTGGCGGGAGTGCTCCTGGCCATCACTCTGCACACCGGCGCGGCGTTACTGTCAGCGATCCCTCAACGGGCCGGAATAGCGAAGCGAGCTGCATTCATCTCCACCATGATCTTCCCACCCATGGCGATCCTGGCCCGGTTCCTCGACGTCTGGGTCGGAGCCCATGGACGTGACATGGACCCGGAACAGCTCGGCCAGATGCTCTACGGCTTCAAGGCGGACAAGCTGGAACTCTGGACCGAGGGCATCATGCAGAAGCAATCAGCCCGGGAAGAGGACTCCAATACCGCCCCCGGTGTGCTCCTTCTGGCCCCCGTCGCTTCCGTCCTCGGCGACGAGAGCGTCCCAACGGACTTGAAGGTGGTCGCCGTGAGGAACCTGACTCACCTGCGGCCGGAAGACTCCGTTCCCCTGTTGCGGGAAGCGATGAAGCGGGACGAACCCGCCATTCGTTACACCGCCGCCAAGCTACTCAGCAACCTGGAGGCCAGCTTCTCGGAGCGGCTCCAGAAGTCCTACTCCTCCGGGTCCGGAGAGGACATCGCCTTCGCCATGCTCGACTTCGCCGACTCCGGCCTCCTCGACCCTTCTGACGCAAGGCGTCATCGACAGAACGCCATCGACGTCCTCACGTCGGATCGGAAGGTCAGCGATTCGGGGTCATCAGACGATCTGGTCCTGCCGGACCTGACTTCCATATCCGTCGAGGGTCTTCTGGTGCTGGCCCGGGCTCTGTTCGAACTCGACAGGTGCCGGGAGAGTCTGGCCGTCGCCGCGGCCTTGCTTCAGAAGGACCCGGAGAATCCCGCCGGCCATCGCCACGCCCTGTCGGCTTGCCTCAAGATGGGGGACTACCGGGAGTTTCGCCGCCTGGCACGCAAGCTGGCAGCAGACTACCCGGACAGGGATCTCGGAAGGGAGCTGACGGAGCGATTCCCGAACCAAGCGACATCTGCCTGATCATCGAAGGCTCCTATCCCTACGTGCGAGGCGGCGTCAGCTCCTGGTGCCACCAGCTGATCCGAGGTCTGCCGGACCTGAAGTTCTCCCTCATCACCATGGTCCCGTCACAGAAGGACCTGAAGATGAGCTTCGAGCTACCGGACAACGTGGTCGACCTCGAAGAGGTCGTCCTCTGCTATCCCGATCCCGGACTGGACGAGCCCTACAGGATGCCCCGGGCGTTCATGGACCGGGTGGAGAAGCTCCACTCTTGTTTGAAGTCGGATCCGAAGGAGGCCCTCGATCTGTCCCGGGAGTTCCTGACGGATCCCTTCTGCGTCGGTCCGGAAAACCATCAAGTCGTCAGGTCCCTCTCAAGCCCGGAAGCCTGGGAACTGCTCCTGCGGCTCTACAAGGATCGGGGCATGGAGAGCTGCTCCTTCAACGCCTACTTCTATACTTTCCTCCACTCCCACTTCCGGTTCTTCCGGGCCCTCAGAGCTCGCTATCCCGTGGCAAAGGTCTACCACGCCGTCAGCACCGGTTATGCGGGCATCGTGTCCGTGGCCGCCAGCCTGAACACCGGCCGGCCCCTGTTGCTGACGGAGCACGGCATCTACACCAACGAGCGAAACATGGACATCACCATGCTCGACTGGATCGAAGGAGGCAGCATGGAATCCACCATCGATCTTTCCAGCGCCCCGAGCAAAATCCGGGGAGTCTGGATGAAGTTCTTCGAGTTCATGGGGCAGCTGACCTACGATCAGGCCTCGGTGATCACCACCCTGTTTCAGGGAAACCTGAACATGCAGGTCGCGTTCGGTGCCGACCCGGACAAGATCCGAATCATCCCCAACGGCGTCAACTACGAGAAGCTGTCCGCCCTGCCGGAGGAGCGGGATCCCAACCGCCCCCGGATCTGTCTCATCGGCCGGGTCGTCCCGATCAAGGACATCCGGACGTTCATCAAGGCCTGCGCTCTGGTGGCGCGGGAACGCAGCGATTGCAGCTTCGAGATCCTCGGCCCGACAGAGGAAGATCCGATCTACTACGAGGGCTGCATGGAGCTGGTGAAGGAAGTAGGCATCCAGGACCAGTTCACCTTCGCCGGCCATGTGGACCTGTCGAAAGAGTTCTCCTCAATGACAGTAGGCGTCCTGACTTCCATGAGCGAGGGGCTGCCCCTGGTGATGCTCGAGACCATGGCCTGCGGCGTGCCCAACGTCGCCTCCCGGGTCGGCGCATGCGAGGAGCTCATCGTCGGGAGGGATGAACGAGACGCCATTCTGGGAAGCAGCGGCATCGTCACCGGTGTCGGCTCTCCGGAGGAGACGGCCAAGGGAATCCTGAGGCTCCTCGACGACCCCCTGCTCTACACCGAGATGGGAAAATCCTCCCGCAAGCGCGTCGAACGCTACTACGATCAGGTCAAAGTTCTCGCCGAGTACCGGGAGATCTACGACGAAATGTCCGCCCGCCCTGACGCCCCCATCCCCGTCTTTGAGGGAGGGGGATCCAGCACCGGCAAAGCCTGACCATGGCTGGAATCGGGTTCCATATCGAGCGCCTCCTCGATGCCGACAGTTACACCGGTACCCTGAAGGCCTACCTTCACGCCGGAGTTGTCTCCTCTGGCAACATGTTGGCCACCTACGCCTGTCTCATGGGACTGGTTGTCTTCACCAGACTGCATACGACCCAGACCGACATGGTCAAGTTCCAGGTGACCGTGACCTTCGTCTACTGCCTCTCCATGCTCCTCGTCGGTCCGCTGCAGATGGTCCTCCACCGCTATCTCGCTGACGTCCTCTACGAGAGGCGGCCCGACAAGATCGTCCCCTGTCTGCGAGGGGCCCTGGCCTTCCACTCCGCCCTGGCCATTCCCCTGGGCATGCTCTTCTTCATTCTCAGCGACTTCGGCGGACTGGATCTGATCGCTGCCACGGTCCTCTTTGGACTCATCGTCTGGATCTGGGTCTGCTCCACTTTCCTGAGCGCCTGCAAGTCCTACGAGATGATCACCTCGTCCTTCGCTGTCTCGCTCTTGGTGGCCTTCCTCTGTGCCTACACCCTGGGCATCGATCAGGGCTACACCGGGCTCTTGGTAGGCTTCACCCTGGGTCACATTCTCCTCTTCTCCCTCCTCTACTGCCAGGTCCTGCGCGAGTTCCCCCCGGTCCTCACCTTCAACTTCGGATGGCTCAAGTGGGCTCGGCGCTACATGCCCCTCGTCGCCGCCAGCGCCCTGTCCAACCTGGCGATATGGTCCGACAAGATTGTCTTCTGGTTCAGCCCATCGGCAACCCACGTACAGGGACTCCTCCGGTATCATCCGGTCTACGATCCCTGCATGTTCCTGGCCCTGGTCACGGCCATCCCGGCCTACGCTCACTTCTTGCTTGCCCTGGAGACTCACTTCTACCGGCTCTTCAAGAAGTTCTGCTCCCAGCTCTCTCAGGGACTCCCGTTCAGCCAGATCGCTAGGACACGGGATCGAATGGTGGCCACCCTGCGCCGGGAATTCACTCAGCTCGTCAAGATCCAGGCCCTGTCCGTCCTGTTCGTCCTCTTCGCGGCGCCCCATATCCTCGACCTGGCCAACATCTCCCTCGCCTACGCCCACGTGCTCCGGATCTCCACCGTCGGCGTGGCCCTCGGAGTCGGCGTCCTGCTCCACATCGTCCTGCTCCTCTACTTCGACCTCCAGCGCGAGGCAGCCATCGTGGCCGGGTTCTTCGCCGTTTCGAGCGGCTTCCTCAGCATCTGTACACTACACTTGGGACTCCGGTTCTATGGCCTCGGTTATTTGCTGGCCGCCCTCCAGAGTCTGATCCTCGGCATCTATCTGCTCGACAAGAGACTGAATTCGATGGAGTTCATCATCTTCCGCAAGAACGCCCTCATCTCCATGGCTGACCTTCCAGAGGAACCGATCCCGTGACCCGGGAGAGCAAGTACCGGATACTCATCGTCGACGACAGCGACGAGATGAGAGAGGTCTTCTCCATGCTCCTCCGGTCGGCGAAGGTGGAGATCCTGGGGGCCGCCACCGGTGAGGATGCCCTGACACAGTTCAAGACCGCGCCTCCCGACCTGGTCCTCCTCGACTATGACCTGCCAGGCATCAGCGGTCTCGACGTACTGAAGGTCATCCGTGAGAGGGGCGACCAGCCGGAGGTCCCGGTGATCATGGTCTCCGGCAGCGGTCTGCCGGAGGTGCGTTACGGCAGCATCGAAGCCGGCGCCAACGACTTCCAGCCAAAGGACTGCGACCTGGCGGACCTGACCGTCAGGGTTCAGCGGTTTCTGGACATTCACGACGCCCAGCTCGACCTCGAACGAGAGCGCAGACAGCAGGGCGAGAGACTCAATCTCCTCATCCAGGGCGCGGCGCTGCTCGCCGGCGGAGCCCATCCCGACGTGATCTACGCCGGTCTCGACAAGGAAGTACAGGGGCAGCTGGGCATCCGAATCGCCTCTGTGCTGGAGCTGACCTCCGCGGGCAAACAGCTGAGACTGGTCTATCCGGAGAAGGAGATCCTCATCCGGGATGACATCGACCCCGGCCTGGCCTCGGCGCTGGAGAAGTGGGAGAACTGCGAGGAGCCGGTCGAAGGGGAGCCGGGAGTCGTGGCCAGTCCCAGGCACCCTCCAGGCCGGCTCTGGTTTCCCTACCGGGCATCGGGGCGGTTGCTCGGCGCCATCGGTTACCACCAGGCCGATGGGAGCCGCGCCCCCCTCGGATCCGACGCCAGCGTGGGTCCCGTCATGGCGGCCCTCTCGAGGCTCATCGGTCTTGCCGCCGAGAACCGGGAGCTCTCGGCTGCCGAGAGAGAACGGGCTGGCTACGAGATCGAGATGCGCTCCGCCATCGTGGCCCAGGAAGGAGTGCTGCCCAGGGAGATCCCGGCCGACGACAGGTTCGACACGGCGGCGGTCTCCATACCGGCCCGCTCCACTGGAGGGGATTACTTCGGTTACTTCCTGTACGCCGATGGCAGCCGAGGCTCCTTCATGTCCGACATCGTGGGCAAGGGGCTGGAGGCGGCCATGCGAACCATGGTCCTCAACACGCTGGTCCGAGAACACGGCCCGCTGGCCCGGGGACCGGAGGAGCTGCTGAGGCGGATCAACTCCGTGCTCCATGACCGCCTCGACGGAAGTGATGAGGACCCCATTCCTTGCACGGCGATCCGCTTCGGTTCCGCCGGGCATCCTGACGAGATCGAACTGGCCAACGCGGGTCACGAGCTGCCTCTGGTGGTCCGGGCCGACGGCTCCGCCGCTTACGTCCCCTTCCATTCGAGCTTCCCCCTGGGTTGGCACGAACCTCCCCGGGTTGCTGCCAGCAGTATCCGACTCGCTCCGGGGGATACTCTCGTTCTCTACAGTGACGGGTTGCTCGACATCCAGCAATCCTCCGATGCCGTCATCGGGGCCGGGAAGCTGGCGGACTGGCTCGGCCTCGAGAAGAGCCCCCTGGCGGCTCTGGCCGTCCGCCGGGCCGTGGAGCGGGTGAAACGGATGGATTCCCAGCCCGATGATGTGACGCTGATCCTCGTCAAGGGCACCAATCCCATCGCCTCCGGAGATCTGGTGACTCATCTGACAGCAGAGGGAGTAGATTACTTCTGCCGAAGCACCCTGGAGAACGTGGGCCGGGTCCGGAAGGCCTCCGCCGAATTCATGACCTCCCTCGGAGTCTCGGGAGACGACGTGTTCAATATCACCTCCGTGCTGACAGAGATTCACACCAACGCCATCGTCCACGGCCAGGCAGGCCGGCTGGACCAACCCCTGCGAATCGGCATACGGGAGGCGATAGGAGGTCTCGAGCTGGAGGTCGAGGAGTTCCATTGCGGAGGCTATCAGCCGCCGGTGGGCCCATCCCGGTCCGGTCTGAGAGATGGGGGTGGCATGGGACTCGTTCTGGCCAGAAAGGTCATGGAGCGGCTAGAATGGGTACCGACCGAGCGGATCAGCCTGCGAGTGCGGATGATCTGGAAGCGTGGGGGCTAGTTGCAATGCACATGATTAGTGAAAGAATGTTTGAAAACGAGGGCTCTGCCCTCGAACTCCCGCCAGGGGCCATTGGCCCCTGGACTCCGATGAACAGGTTGAGCTTTCGTATGTCATTCAAGTGTTCATCAGCACTCTCAGTCGCACCAGTCCAATTGGGGGTTTGGGGGAGCTGGCTCCCCCAAGGGGTGTGGGGCTGAGCCCCACTACAACAAAATCCGTTTTATCTCACCGGCATTGGGGCTAGTTGCAGTTCGACGGAAGTCGGAAGAGCACCATGAGCATTGAAATTCAGATGAGTGAAATGCCCGAGGGCGGCATTCTTCAGGCAACCTTGACCAAGACGGGTCTGCAGCCCGGCGAGACATTCGACCTCGACATCCTGCAATCCACCGCTCTGGAGACCGCTCTGGGGCAGCTGTCGACTCAGACAGGCCGAAAGATCATCCTGAACCTGTCGCAGGTCGGATACATGGATTCCAAGACGTTCTGGGCGACGGTGCGGGCCGCCCGGACCATCACCTCTCAGGGGGGACAGCTGGTGATGGCCCACGTTCATGAGAACATCGTTCGCCTGTTGAAGCTGACGGGGGCGGAGGACATCGTCAAGTGCTTCGATTCCATCGAGTCCGCGGCGGCGTCGCTGGAGAGTCAGTAGACCGGGCATCAAGATGTGCCACCACAGCCGCCCAGCCATGATCCTGATCGGCCTCGTCATCTTCCTGGCAGCAATGGGAATGCAGACAACTCCTTCGCTTTCTGCTGCAGCGCGCCCCCATTCGAGCTGGGGAGAGGTGCAGAGCTTCGCCTACTGGCTTCAGGACATTGACGCCTCGAAGGTCGCCGCCTGGGATTCGGACTTGATGGTTCTGGATCATTCGGCTGACGGGTCCACCAGCGAAATCTTCACCCCTTTGCAGGTGGAAGCCATGAGGACTTCCAAGAGGCCCAAGCGCTTGCTATGTTACATGAGCATCGGAGAGGCGGAGCCCTATCGCTTCTACTGGAGGAAGGGCTGGAAGCCAGGCCGTCCAGCCTGGCTGGTGGAGCCCAACCCCGATTGGCCCGACAACTATCGGGTCCGTTACTGGGACAGGGACTGGCAAGACATGATCCTCGGCAGCCCCGAGAGCTATCTGGATCGAATCCTGGCTGCCGGTTTCGACGGGGTTTATCTGGACATCGTCGACGGCTACCAGACCTTCGAGAAGGACCGCCCGTCAGCACGGCAGGAGATGATCGACCTGGTCTGCCGGATCGCCCGCTATGCCAGAGAGAAGCGGCCCGGGTTCGGTGTCTTCCCCCAAAACGCCCTGGAGCTGGTGGAGGACCCGGTCTACCTGGAGACCATCACCGGCGTGGGGAAAGAGTCGACCTGGTTTACCTGGGGAAACAAGCGTCGCCAGCGAGAAGACACCCGATGGGAAGAGGGGTGGATGGACAAGATCGCAGCAGCGGGCAAGGTGGTTCTGGCCGTCGACTACTGCTCGAAGCCGAAACTGGTCAGAGAGGTAAAACGGCGCTGCGAGAAGAAGGGGTTCCTTTCCTACTGCACCACCCGGGAGCTGGACAGGCTGGTTCCGCAGCCACGCTGATCTCGCTTGGGACCCTCTAGGCTAGAGTTTCGCCATTTTCACATGCGTCACTTGTGGCCCACATGGGCGTGATGAGCGCCACCAAGAACCAGAAGCGCAGCAGCGATGCTCCGACTCGCTCCTAGTGTGGTGGTCCGCTGTTTCCTTTACATATGACGCCTGTCCATAAAACCGTTCGCCCCACTATGGATGCCCGCATCCAAGACGACTGAATGGCCGAGTTTTCCCGATCCGTTCGTCCTACTATGGATGCCCGCATCCAGGACGACTGAATGGCCGAGTTTTCCCGATCCGTTCGTCCTACTATGGATG
>JAJFLN010000235.1 GCA_021772705.1 Candidatus Cloacimonadota bacterium
GCACCATTCATGCTGCCCTCGATGTGATGGACCACACCGGACTCCAGGTGCTTCACGATCGGCTCGTGACAGGGAAAGGCAGCGCTGGGAAACCAGCAAATGTCCTTCAGTCCCATCTCGGCGATGGCGTCGAAGAGGGGAACGGCGACCCGGTCACCGTCACGAAAGTGATGGTGAGTGGATACGGTCATTCCATCCTCGAGGCCGCAGCGCTCCAGAGCCTCCCGCAGGCTGGCGACCCGCTTGTCCCCATCTGCCGGATAGTCGGAACAGCTCCGGATCGGAGGCCCGTGATGACTTCCCTCCGGTGCCGGAGCACCGACGGCGGAGAAGGGACGAGACGGCACTCCATTCACCCGCGTCGGGACACGCCGTCCTGCCGAATTCTGGTTCAGCTCACCGAAATCGATCTGCCTCATTTCTCTCCTCGAATCGGGGCGCCGGAATCGGCGGCGTCATCCGGGATCAGTCCCAGGTTCCGGGCCGATGTGACGGTCCGCTCAGCCCTCTTCACCACCGGAGCGTCGATCATCTTGGAACCGAGAGAGACGACGCCGCGTCCCTTCTGTCGAGCCTCGTCGAATGCCTCCACAATCCGCAGCGCCTTCTCGATCTCCGCCCGAGAGGGGGCGAAGGCCTCGTTGATCACGCGAATCTGAGAGGGATGAATGCAGCCCTTGCCCTCGAAGCCGAGAGACCGGGCCTCCCGGGCACTCGCCGCCAGACTCTCCATGTCCGCCACGTCGGAGTAGACACTGTCGATGGGCTGCAGACCGGACGCCCGGGCCGCATTGATCACCGCCTGCCTGGCAAAGAAGGACTCCCGTCCCTCCTCGGTTCGGTTGACCCCCAGCTCGGCAGTGTAGTCCTCCAGCCCGATGGTCAGGGCCACGACCCTGGGCGAGGCCTTCCCGATCTCGTAGGCCTTCTCGATCCCCAGTGGGCTCTCAAGAATGGGCATGAGCCAAATCTCCGATGACAGACCCAGGGTCCGGCGAATCTCGACGATCCGAGCCTCCACGTCCATCACCTGCTCCGGGTCCTCACACTTGGGGAGCAGTATCAGATCCGGCGACTCCGGAACGACGACAGCCAGATCGTCCAGGCCCAGAGGCAACTGATTGATCCGGACCATCCTCTCGGCACCGCGGAAATCGAGATGCACCAGCGCCTCCCGGACCATGAACCGGGCCGCGTCCTTCTCGCCTGGAGAGACTGAGTCCTCCAGATCGAGGATCAGTCCGTCGGCACCGTGGAGGGGCGCATTGATGAAGAACTTCGGCGAGTTTCCAGGAAGATAGAGCCTGCTACGTCTCAGCCGATTGCGGCTGTCGGCGGATCGATTCGCCGCCGGAGCACCTCGGCTCCCCTGCAGTTCCCTGGGGCCTGTTTCGCCTCGGCCTCGACGGATGGCACACTCCACCCGAGCCTCGATAGCGAAGGGCAGAGCTCCGGCGTCCTCCACGTGAACCCGGGCGTGCTCCACTCCCATGCGCTCGAACACGCCGGCTATCTGAGCCCTCAGCCTGTCGCCATAGTAGAGGTCCACCCGAGACTGGCAGTCCAGATCGATGCCTCCCGACTGAGACGGCTCGACCCGTACCCAGAGATCGGACCGCACATCGGAGCCTCTCTGGCCTGCCTCGGCGATTCGATCGAGCTGAAGCCTGGCCTCAGGAGACATCAGCAACACAGAGCTCCATCAGCCTCCCGGCGGAATCGAGCTTCTCCAGGGAGAACACCGTTTCACGTAACTCTTGCCTCCGGCGGTCAGACAGGATCGGCTCTGCCAGGGCATCGAACTTGATCTGAAGCTCCTCCTCCGACATGGGGTCTCGCGGGTCGCCCTTCGGCATGTCGCGGCGCTTCACGAACTCCTGGCCGCTTGCGGTCTTGATCGTTACCCTGGTGGCCTGCTTGGCCGGGAAGAGCTTCTCGAACTCCTCGTTGGCCACCACCTTCACCTTGTTCAGCTGGGCCCGGATTCGAGGATCGGCGATCTTCTCGACCGTGAACTGTTGCGGCGTGACCTTCAGGTCAGCCAGGGCTGCCGCGATGCAGTAGGGCAGGCTGTGATCCGCAGTCTCTCTCGTCTTCGGATCGTACTTGGATGGATCGCTCAGGATGTCGGCGGCTCTGGCGATGGACTCGATCTGTACCGCCGCAACATCCTCGGCCTTTAGGCCATTCTCACGGACCAGGTCCAGGACGGCCGTGATAGGAGCGTGGGTGAGAGCTTCCGTCGGGTAGGACTTCATCCCGCACTGGCTGATACGGAATCCGTCGCCCAACCCGTCCTCGAGTTTGCCCAGGTCCCAGGACTCTCCCAGACAGTGAACCATTCCTTCCTTGCCTTCGATGACATGCTCCGGCCCCTCGTATCCCCTGCGGGCCAGCAGGGCCGCCTCGACGCCTTCCCGGACGGCCATGGGGTCCACGGTGTTCTTCATCATCGTCAGCTTGCCTGCCGTAACAGCTCCCAGGGTGTGGCAGTGGCTGCCAGAAATCCCGATTGCGTGCTGGATCTGCTCGGCGTTCAAGCCGAGCATGCAACCTGCGGCCACAGGAGTAGCGAATGAGGTGAGGGTCGCGTGATGCCAGCCTCTTTCCCGGATACCGGGGATCGCCGCCTCGCAGAGTCTCATCTCGAACTCGTAGGCCACGACGATGCCCACCAGGATCCGGCGACCGTCAAGGCCCTCATGCTCCGCAAGAGCCAGCACTCCCGGGATGATGTCACTGGGGTGACTCGGGTCCTGCTTCCAGTAGATGTCGTTGTAATCCATGGCCCGGGCCATGAGGGAGTTGGCCATCGTGGCTGACACGGCGTTGGTCTTGCTGCCGGCGCCGATGAGGGTGCACTTCCCGGCGCCCCCCATCTCATCCAGATGTTCCAGGAAGATCCGCACATCCTCCATCCCGAATCCGCCCAGGGCGCAACCGAGCGTGTCAAAGAGGAATCGACGCGCTGCGTCAATCGCGTCCTGATCCAGGTCCTCGTACCGGAGGCCGCTGGCCCATTCAGAAATGCGGCGTGTGATCGTCGTCTCGCTCGTCATCTTGGCAGTCCTTCCAGGTTCAGCTGACCAGCTCGAAGTCGGTGAAATCGGCGTGGTGGAAGATGATCGATTCCGGGAATCGCTTCACGTGATCCCCTTCCTTCGAGTGCGTCGCGATGACATGCATCACAGCCTCGGGAATCTCGTGCTTGTAACAGAGGCCGACACCGCTGAACGGGTGACGGAGGTACTGCCCCGACTGCCCCTTCACGATCTTGCCATCCTTGTCCTCGTACTCGAGCATCTTTCCCACGTCTGCCAGGAGCGCTCCCGCCACGAGAGTATCGTGATCGATCGTCACCCGGTCACCGTAGGCCTTCACCAGCACGTCCTCCATGGCAATGCACATGCGGCAAACCGTCCGGACGTGCTCCAGATACATGATGTTCACGTTGTCCGCCAGCAGGGTGAAGGGAATTCGCATCAGGTCCTCCGGCTTCCAGCCGCCCTTCGTCGTCGCTTCGACCCAGACGTCGAGGACCTTCTCTCTCAGTTGCTCGTTCCGGATCTCGTTCAGCTCCGGAAACAGTTCACGAATTTGATCTCTCATTGGGGCCTCCTGGAGGGCAGGGAGTCAGGGAGTAGTGGAATCGGCGACCGACGTAGCAGCCGCGGCCAGCTGGTGGCGGACCAGAGCTTCAAGACCGCCGAAGATGACGAGCTGCTGCGCCACTTCACCCAGAGGGGCAAAGCTGTAAAGGTGGTCGCCTGTCCGGATCGTGGCCTGACGGAAGTCGATCACGGCCCGGGACCCGGTGCGAATGGTCAAGTCGGCAGATCCGGCAAATCGGGTCTTCAGATCCGCCACGAGCTCGGGGCACTCGATGACCACATAACCATTGTTGAATGCATTTCGCTTGTAGGTCTGGGAATAGGAACCGGCGACCACCATCCGGAGTCCCCGATAAGCCAGGCAGGTCGCCGCCTGCTCCCGGGAGGAACCGGAGCCGAAGTTGAGTCCACCCACCAGGATGTCCCCTTCCCGTGCGATCTCTTGAAACCGAGGATCGTAGTTGAGCATCGCCGCCGCGGCCATCTCATCTCGGGTCAAACCCTCCTTATAGGTGACGTCCTTCCCGTAGATGCCGTCGGTGTTCATGTTGTCCTTGGGTACGTATAGCAGCTCACCCTCGATGCGCTCCGGGAAACCGTCGAGGATCTCCGTCTCGAGGGATTCCCTGGCCGGGACGGGAGACTCCACGATTCTACTGGCTGACTTCAGATCCGTCTCTCCTCCCTGATCCCCGACTCCGGCCACCCCGGCGATTCTCCCGGCCACAGCCGAGGCTGCCACCACCGCTGGGCTGGCCAGATAGACGTGTGCCTCTCTGGAACCCATCCGCCCCTTGAAGTTCCGGTTCGTCGCCGAGATCCCCGTCTCGCCATCCTGGAGCAGTCCCTCCCCCAGCCCGATGCAGGGACCACAACCGGCGGGCAGCGCCCGGGCCCCGGCGTCCAGCAGAGTCTGCCAGTAGCCGAGGCGTGTCGCCTCCTCCTCGACCTCACTGGATGCGGCGGCGATGTAGAGTTCCACGCCAACGGACACCTTCCGATCCTTCAGCACCTCCGCAGCCTCGGCGAAGTCACCGAGCCGTCCATTGACGCAGCTCAGGAGGAAGGCCTTCTGGATGGCTATCCCCTCCTTCTCGATGCGGGACAGGGGGACAATGCGCTTCACTTCGTCGGGACCCGCCACGTGGGGCGTGACGGCCCCCAGATCGAGATGGATCACCCGGACATATCCGGCATCCGCATCAGCCGCCAAGCCAGCGGCGGTCAAGGTCTCGATGCTCTCTCTCGAAAGCCGGGGAGCCTCATCGCCCCGGCCGGCCATGACGTCGGCCCGAGCTTGCAGATAGCTCCGCGTTACCTCGTCGATTGGAAACACTCCCGCCAGGGCACCCCACTCGGTGGTCATGTTGGACAGGGTCATGCGCTGCTCCATCGAGAGCGATGCCACTCCAGGACCGGTGAACTCGACACAGCAATTGAGAACTTCATCGTCGTTGAACGTGCCGATCAGAGTGATGATCACATCCTTGCCCGTGACGCCTGGACGCAGCTTGCCAGTCAGCTCTACCTTGACCACATCGGGAACCTGCCACCAGGTCTGGCCCGTGGCCCAGATGGCAGCCGCATCGGTCCGAACCACGGGAGTGCCCAGGGCGCCCAGGGCCCCGTAGAAGTTCGAGTGAGAGTCGGAGCCGACGACGAGGCTGCCCGGGACGGCGAAACCCTCCTCCACCATGATCTGATGGCCGATGCCCCGGCCGGCGCCGAAGAAGCTGACCCCGTTATCCCGAGCAAAGGCCTCGATCTCACGGTACTTCCGAAGGTTGGCGTCGCTCCGGTTCTGGATGTCGTGGTCGAGGCAGAACACAGGCTGGCCAGGGTGCCGCACTCCTGGGGCCCCGGTGGACCGGAACTTTGGAATCACGGCTGCCGTGTTGTCGTGGGTCATCACGTGCTTCGGACGGATGGTCACGAAGTCCCCGGCGTGGACCTCCCGGTCCTCGGCCAGATCCACGGCGTACCTTTGAACGATCTTCTCTACCAGCGACTGGGACATCTCAGTCCTCCTGGATCGGGGCAACTCAGCGGGAGGCGACCCGCCTCATTTCAACTCGGCCAGAATGGCGTCGGTGAGTTGAACGCTCGTGGCGGCTCCCTTCTCGATAGCCGAGGCGCCGCCGGTGAACCGCTTCAAGTCGTAGGTCTGGACTTCAGCCTTCTCGATGACCCGGCTGATTGCGCCCCAGATGCGAGTGGACTTCTCCGTTTCCCCCACGTGATCCAGGAGCATGCAGCCCGAAAGGATCATGGCGATGGGGTTTACGATGGGGGGATCGAGCTTCTCGTACTTCGGGGCCGATCCGTGGGTCGGCTCGAAGACAGCCACGTCCTTGCCGATGTTGGCGCTGCAGGCAAATCCCAGTCCACCCACCAGGCCGGCAAATCCGTCGGAGACGATGTCGCCGAACATGTTGCCGGCGACGATGACCCCATAGGTCTCGGGGTTCTTGGTGAGCCACATCATTTGAGCATCGATGTTGGTCGACCAGAGCTGGATGTCCCGGAACTCCTTCTGGACCAGCGCGGCCTCGGCCTCCATCATCCCGGAGGTCTCCCGGATGACGTTGGGCTTCTCGCAGACCGTCACGGACTTGTATCCGTGCTTCTGGGCGTACTCGAAGGCGGCTCGGGTAATGCGGCGGCACTTCTCGCGGCTGAAGATGCGTGTCGAGACGGCCAGATCCGGACCGGGAACCTCGGAGAAGAGCTTGAACTTGGGGTGGGAGTTCAGGGCAGCGCGCACATTCTCCGGCGGGTCAGTCCACTCCACGCCTCCGTAGAGGCCCTCCGTGTTCTGTCTGAAGATCACAGCGTTGACCAGCGGCTCGTCCACTCCGCCATCGCGGCCCCGGCGAATGAAGTTGAGCGGATTCCCGGGGAAAGACCGGCAGGGCCGGATGCAGACATCGAGGTCGAAGTGCTGTCGCATGGCGACGATGGGGCTGTAGTAGACGAATCCCTGGTCTCTCAGCTCGAGCTTCAGCTCTGCGGCGGCCTCGCCCTTGGGCTTGGAGGTGATGGCGCCAAAGAGGCCCAGCTTGTGCTCCGCAAGGGCATCGATAGTGCGCTGCGGCAGAGCGTTTCCTTCGTCGATCCAGAAGTCCCAGCCGATGTCGGCATGGACGTATTCAGCGTCGAAACCAACGGCGTCAAGGACGCGAATTGCTTCCGGCAGGACAACCTTCCCGATGCCGTCTCCAGGCATCGAAACAACCGTGTACTTTGACACGTCAGCGCCTCCTCTCGTGATTGATGCCTGCGCCGCTCGGCGGTCCGCTCACGGACCTGTCAGGCCCGGCGCAAGGAGGCAGATTCTAGCACGATACGGGATGCCATGCCAGCGACGACGACAGGCTTCCGAAGAGAGCATGTCAGGCAGGGGGCATGTCTCAATCTCTGATAGTTCCATCAACCTGCCAGTCTATCTGCACGAGCGATCGACCCTGCCGGACAACAGGCGTGTCCTCGGGTCAATCACGCAGATCATCCAGGTTGACTGTCTTCCCCTGATCCGTCACGTAGAGGTAGCCTCGCCCACGGATCAGATCCGTCGCCGAAGCAGCAGACGTCCCCTTGAGAAGGGTCCGGAACCGATTGCGCTTGAAACTCAGAGAGAGCAGGGAACCGGGACCGATGGGGCGAGCCGAATCATTCACCTGCAACAGGGTGTCCACGAATGGCTGGCTGAACTGAGCGGCATCGATGAGGAAACCCGGAGGCCCCGGACTCCGCCGTCCGTCCCACCAGGGTCAGGTCGATGGAGGGCACGGTGAGGCTCACCAGGTTGGCCCGGTAGATCTGTCCCGGGACGGAGGAAGTTCGTCGGGAGGCTCCCGCCGTCGCGGTCTTCCCCGTCACCCGAGGCCCGAGGCCCATTCCAGCCTTTTCGGGTAAGAGAAAGCCCCGGACCTCTCAGGGGGGGGCCGGGGCTTGTATATGACCCCCGTCGACGACCTACTCTCCCACAGAACAGTTCTGCAGTACCATCGGCGCAGGAGGGCTTGACTTCCGTGTT
>JAJFLN010000236.1 GCA_021772705.1 Candidatus Cloacimonadota bacterium
CCAGAGCACCGGGGTCAGGACTCCGAGCTGAGAAGCCAGGAACTCCCCCATGGTCGCCAGCCCTCGCAGGCCCAGATGGCCCGGCTTTCCGGCCCCGCCAGCGACGTGCCGGAAGGAGGCCCAGTCGTGGGCGCTGTTCCAGATCAGGGGTGGGACGAAGGCCAGGACGACCCAGGCCAGGGCGATTGCCAGGGGCCAGCGCCGCCGGGAACGCCCTCCTTCGACGGCAACTCGCCAGGCCCCGTAGAGCCAGGTCAGACCGACGAGCATGGTGTACTTCGAGAGGACCCCGAGTCCAAGGCAGATCCCGGCGCCGATCCATGCCTGGTCGTTCCCATCGAAGACCGCTCGGTAGAGAAAGATGGCCAGGAGGGTCCAGAAGAACATGAGCAAGCAATCGGTGGTGATGGCGATAGATTCGCTGATGAAGAGAGGAGAGAGGCGAAATGCAGTCGCCGCCACCAGGCCAGCCCAGCCGCTGCCCGTGACGAGGCGGGTGAACCGGTAGAGGAAGAACGTCGTGGCCAGGCCCAGCAGGATCGCTGGCAGCCTGACCGTGAATGGCGTGCTCTCCCCCAGGAACGTGCGGGAGGCGAGGATGACGTAGGCCACCAGGGGAGGCTTGCTGTAGTAGCTCCAGTCCGGATGTCGGGACCAATCCCAATACTGGGCCTCGTCGGGGAAGAGATCCAGGTCGGTGGTGGTCACGAAGGCCAGGTGTCCCACGGCCGTGACAGTCAGCAGAATGGCCAGCAGCACGGGGGGCAGCCAGCTATCCTCCTGCCGCTTCACCCCTCTGCCCTGTCCCCATCGAGCCAGCCCTCTCCGACGAAGATCGGGTTCGACAGGATCCAGAGCCTCCGGGTTCTGAGGCCCAGGAAGGGGCTCCGGATGTTCAGGTGAACCTCGGCGCGATAAGCTCCCGGCTCGCGAGGCCGGTGCTCCAGGAGCGACGAGTGAGACCGGGCGACCTCCTCCCCGTTCCGCATGAGCCGGATCTCCACCCCCTCGACGGACGGCGCCGCCACACGAAGAGTCGTTCCATCCAGCGGAGATATCGACCCCATTGGATGAATTGCATCCAGCACGTGAGAGACGAAGGAGAAGCCCGTCGGATCCGCCAGATAGTCGAAGCTGATATAGGCCCGGCCTTCCCGGAGGGCGTCCAGCAGCATCTCTCTGGCATGACCCGGGTCAGTCCCCAGGGCGGAGGAGAGCATCAGGTGGGTCTTCATGGTCCCGAAGAAGCTCTCCATTCCCGGGAACGGCACGTTCCACCTCTTTCTAACCCGCACGTTCGCATGGGCGTCGGCGCCGCCGATACCGACGAACCGGCGGGTCGCCGCCACCTCATCGAAGAATTCAAGGTCCAGGGGCTGGCTGGACATCACCCGGCCCATGGCCTGCAGGGGGTTGAAGGGATAGGCCAGAACTATGGCGGCGATCTCCGGCACCGACAGACGCTTGAACTCCGTGAAGAAGCTGCACATCTCCGTACCGGTCAGGCCCGACGTGGGTCCCATCCAGGGAATCCGCCGGCTCCTGGGGTGGGAGGCGAAGGTGAGCCCTCCGGCCCGAGCCGACTCCTTGATAATCTCCCGGGATGTCATGAGGCTCACATCCCCGTCGAGGCTGCGGGGGCCTATGATGAGTACGTGGCTGCCCCGAGTGGCTCCCGTGGAGGGGTCCGTCTCGTCCCGGGCTCCGGCCTCCTGACCTCCCAGCAGCAGGATACCGTTGTGCCAGCCGTCCCTCCCCTCGGCGCCGATACCGAAGTTGTTGTGCTCTGTCAGGATCACGAACTCCAGCCGGGTCCGCCGGGCCGCTTCGACGATCTCGGAGATCTCGGCACGACCGTCGTGGGAGTGGACGGAGTGGACGTGGACCACCCCGGGCACATCCACCAGACCCGAACCATCGAGGGGAGGCGGCTCGGACTTCAGGGGGCCGGCCGTCATCAGCACCGACGTCCTCCAGACCAGCAGCAATCCCGCCAGGATCAGGAGGAGCCGACAACGGGCCATGGTCTCCGAGCCCCAGGCTCAGGCGAGCACTCCGGCTACCGTGGCCGTCATGAACGCCGCCAGAGTCCCTCCGATGAGGGACATTAAGCCCAGCTTGGCCAGGTCGTGACGCCGGGTCGGTGCCATCCCGCCGATGCCGCCGATCTGGATGGCGATGGAACTGAAGTTGGCGAACCCACAGAGAGCGTAGGTGGCAATCACCACGGATCGGGGCGACAGGGTGCCCTCCGCCAGCATCCCGGACAGGTTCTGATAGGCAACGAATTCGTTCAGTACGGTCTTCACGCCCAGCAGCTGCCCCACCAGGAAGCAGTCCTTCCACGGGACGCCCATGATGAAGGCCACAGGTGCCATGACGTATCCGAGGAGGATCTCCAGGGAAGCGGGGAAGATCTTCGTCTCGATTCCCATGGCAGGGAGCAGTTTTCCGTCGATCCAGCCGTCCAGGAGACCAAATCCGTGGTTTATCATCGCGATCAGGGCGATGAAGGCCAGCAGCATGCCGCCCACGTTGAAGGCCAGCTGCAGGCCCTCTCCGGCTCCCCGGGCCGCTGCATCGATGAAGTTCACGTCCATGCTCTCGATCTTCAACTCCACGCTGCCGGAGGTCTGGCTCTCCTCGGTCTCGGGAACCAGGATCTTCGCCATCAACAGCGCCGCGGGGGCGCTCATGACCGACGCCGACAGCAGGTGTCCAGCCGAGACGCCCATGGACACGTAGGCTGCCAGGACCCCTCCCGCCACGGTGGCCATGCCCCCGGTCATCAGCGCAGCCAGCTCGGACAGGGTCATTCGCTCCACGAAGGGTTTCACCACCAGCGGCGCTTCCGTCTGGCCCACGAAGACGTTGGCGGCGGCGGAGAGGGATTCGGCGCCGGAGGTGCCCATGGTCTTCTGCATGATCAGAGCCAGCCACTTGACCACGGGCTGGACGGCCCCGATGTGATAGAGCACCGCCATCAGGGAGGAGAAGAAGATGATCGTCGGCAGAATCTTGAAGGCGAACACGACCCCCAGGGGACCGTTGCTGTCGGCGGCCCGGCCGAAGATGAACATGGCCCCCTCGTCGGTGAAGGCCAGGATTTGATTGAAGAAATCCTTCAACTGAATGAACAGCCAACGACCCGGATCGGTCTGGAGGATCAGGATCCCGAAGAGGAACTGGAGACCCACACCCCAGGCGACGAGACGCCAGTTGATAGCCTTGCGATTCCAGGAGCAGAGCCAGGCCACGAAGATGAGGAACCCCAGACCCAGGAGGCTGATTGCCCGCTCGAGAATCGACGCCTCGATCTTCGGAATCTCGGGCATGGACACCTTGTCCGTGGCACCCCGCGGGGCCTGCGGGGCAGCATCCTCGCCGGCCGCGGCTGGGGCTGCCGGAGTCGCGCCCGCGTCCTGAGCCGCCGCCATCGCGGACCCCAGGTACAACCCGAAGATGAACAACAGCACACCGAGACACCAAGGTCGGCTCCGGAATCTGGTCATGGTTCTCTCCCTCTCCTCCAGGGTAGGCGCTCATGGACCGGGACCCCCCGATCTCGCCCCCACCTTATCAGACCCGAAGCCTCCCTGGTCGCGTCACCAGGGTCAGAGCCCCCGTACCAGATCAGTGCTGTGCCCGGACCCGGGAATTCGGTAGGCTGTTCCTGTCAGTCTTCCGTCCAACTGTCCCGGTATCCATCATCCATGCAGCCGGGACCTGGGAGGTAAGTCGATGAGACTCATCGTCAGCAGCTGTCCGGCGAAGGAAGCAAACCCGATCGCCAGCGCCCTTCTCGAACGGCGGCTGGCCGCCAGCGTCAACATCGTGCCCGGGGTGGTCACGCACGTTCGGTACAAGGGCGAGGCCCGAGTGCAAGACGAGGCCCTCCTCCTCATCCGTACCCGGGAGGAGCTGGTCTACAAGGTCGCGGAGGCCCTGGAGAAGCTCTGCAGTTTCGATATCCCGGAGGTGGCCTGCTTCGAGGTCCGGGAGTTCAACGCCTCCTACGCCAACTGGCTTCGAAGCGCCACGGAACCCGAGGCTCCCGACCAGACCCTGGACGGAGCCGACGAAGACGAGAGGGAATGGTCCCGGGAGTGATACCTTGGTGAACATGAAACGATCCCGACCGACCCGAGCCATCACCTTCGACGTCTACGGAACTCTCATCGACTGGGAATCCGGGATGTGGGAGTTCATCGAACCCTTTCTTCGCAAGCAGCACATCCGGACGGGCCGGAAGAAGTTCCTCTCTATCTGGGAGCCGATCCAGTGGGACCTGAATCATGGGCCTTACAAGCGCTACCGCAGAATCCTGGCCGAGAGCTTTCGAACCACCGTCGACGAGCTGGGCGGCGAGTGTACCGTCAAGGAAGCGGAAGCCTTCGCTGACGGAATGGGCAGCTGGAAGCCCTTCGCCGACACCGTCCAGAGTTTGAAGAAGCTGAAGAACCTCTACGTCCTGGCTCCCATCACCAACACCGACGACGCTTTCATCGAGGCCAGCAGCGCCCTGATGGGAAACCCCTTCCACCAGATCATCACGGCCCAGCAGGCCCGGGCCTACAAGCCAAATGTGAAGCCCTTCCACCTGGCCCTGAAGAAGCTCGACATCCCCGCCGACGAGATCCTCCACGTCGGCTTCGGCTATCGCTATGACCTGGGACCGGCAGCCGAAGTGGGAATGAAGACCGCCTGGCTCAACAGGAGCACCGAGAAGCTACCCCGAGGATTTCAGGCCGACTTCCAGTTCGACTCCATGGATCACCTGGTGCGAATGGCCTGTAAGCCCTGCTAGACGACAGGCGGGGACTGCGGGCCTCGGGCTTCGGGAAAGAGGGGCCTTGTGGAGGCTTGGGGACGCCGGCGCTCTGAAGCCGGGACGGGACAGTAGGCGCCCTAGCCGGGGGATGGGTCTACTCTGCCTTCTGTCTTGCCAGCCCGTAGCCTGAGGTCCGAGGCCCATAGTCCGAATTCGACCCCATCCGGCGCCTCCAGAGGCCTCTCCGAACGACACTCGGCCTCGGGGGGCGAAGGACAAACTCTCGTCCTGGAGACCGTTCTTGTCGGTTCAAATGCATTTCAAAGACGCATTGCGAGTTCCCCATTCATGATGTAATGTCGGGGGTACCCCCGGGGAGAACCCTTGTCCTCCAGCAACTCGATTCCATTTGAACCCCAAGTCTCGGAAGCGTTGAAGAGGGCCGCAACCAAACGCGGATCAGGTCTGACCCGCGTGGACCGTGCCGCCCTCCCGCTTCTGGCGGAGGCATTCCAGACCAACTCCGTTCTGCCTCTTGCCAGACTGCTGACTCAGCTGTGGCCCCGATCAGAGCGGCGCAACTCCTTGAACCGATTTCACCAGCTGAAGCGACGGTTCAACAATGCCCGGGTCGGCGTGGTCCTCTGCTCCCCTTCCGACAACCGGGATCCGGAGAAGAAGGAAGTCTGGTTCGAGGCCGACCAGTCCCCCCTGGAGCGGGTCACCTCCGAGGTCCGTTCCAGCCCCGAACCGGACAAGCCTTTCTACGACCCGGCCCTCTACTACCCCACCGTTCAGGGTAGGACCCAGTCGCCACTCCTGACCTTTCCCGACGAGTTGACCCGGTTCGGTGAGAACCATCTGGCCGATTCCTGGGCCGCACTGTCGGAACCGGCCAAGGAGCTGCTCTGCACGCTCTCGACCCGGTTTATGCCCATCGTCCAGATCTATCCCCAGGAGGCGGACAACCCGGTCCGGGGATTCGAGCTCCTGGCCTGCGGCGCCCGGGGAGAACTCTACGGCGCCCTCCTGAAGCGCTGCCGGGAGTACGACCTCCCCCTCGACTTGCTCGACACTTTCCTCCTCCTGGTCCAGGTGCTGAGTGTCCTGGAGCTCAGGAGCCGGATGCCTGTCTCGGCAAAGCTGCCGGCCTTCTTCAGCCTCAACCTCTCTCCTCCCCTCCTGGCCGACGGCGCGCGCCTCGCACGGGCCGTGATCAGCCGGTTCGACAAGAAGCAGCGGGAGCTCCTACTCTTCGAGTTGACCGAGAAGATTCGCCAGCCTCAACTGGAGCCACTCAAGCTACTGCTGGCGGAATTCGAGGATCTTCAAGTCGGCCTGGACGACGTCAACGACCACCACCTGCTGACGGCTGCTCACCTGGGCCAGTACGCCTGCTTCACCAAGCTCAGCCACGAGTACGTCCAGGCAGTATTGCGCCGGATGCCTGAGGCGCCGGAGGAATTTCTCAAAGCCCTCCTCATCCATGCTCTGCCGAGGAAGCCTCTGGTCCTGGAAGGCATCGAGGACATGGCTCTCGTCCTCGCCCTGTTCCAGGACATGCGAGCCAAGGAAGCCATCTCGGAAGGGGTCCTGGTCTACGCCCAGGGCTTCGGCTGTGTCCTCGACGCCGACTGGAAACCTTACCTGCACATCCCGCCGGGGATGGGATGGCGCGGCCAGTTCGCCCTGCCCCCCAGCGGCTGGACGAGCCGGGCCGATGCCAGCGAGGAGCGAGCCAGCCGAGGGCTCTGGCGTCACGATGCCGGGGAGTATTTCAAGACCCGAGGTCAGGGAGAGCGGCAGAGCACAGCTCCGATCCTGGACCTGATCATGGCCTGGGCCAACGAGCCGGCCGTCCCCATCGCCTACCTGCTGGGGGAGACGGGCAGCGGCAAGACCTTCACTACCCGGATGTTCGTCCGGTCTCTGCGAGAGATGGGCCGGGCTCACGGCTCACGCAGCCGGGTTCCCCTCTACATCGATATCCGGGAGGTGCCGGAGGCCATCGCCCGATCGGGAACGCTGAAGGAGATCCTCCGATCCGGGGCCACACACCTCAGATTGCCGGAGGAAGACTGGGACCATGTCCTGGAAGCACTCTCGGCAGGAAGAATGCTCCTCGTCCTGGACGGCATCGACGAGAAGGCGGCCCACCTGGCCGAGAAGGGCGCCATCCAGCGGTTCCGGCGAATCCTTCACTCCGCTGCCGTCGACGCCGCCAAGATCCTGATCGTCTCGCGCCATACGGTCCATCCCGACGAGGAGACCATGAATCGGGAGATCCGGGGAGACGAGATCGGAGGTCCTCCTCTCGACGCCGGGGCCGATGCCCGGATTCTCGAGATCCTCCCCCTGCCCAGGCAGGACTTCGAGCCCTTCCTGACCCACTACCTGCCCGCTGGCGACGCAGCGGCTCTTTCGGATCAATTGGCCCAGGTCCATGACCTCGCCGATCTGGGCAGCCGAGCTTGCTTGCTGCGGCTCCTGGCCGAACGACGTCACGAAGTGGACCGGGAGCTCCGGACCCGGGGCAAGCCGGGAGGCGCCGTTCTTTACGAGACCATGGTCAGGGAATGGCTGGCCCGGGATGAAGAGAAGAGCATTCTCGTATCGGACATCAAGACAGCCGTGATGGAGCAGCTGGCCACCGAGATGTGGCAGGCGGGCCTCGATTCCATCAGCCCAGGCGATCTCAGGCGAAACGTCATCTCCGAGGTCAACCGGTTCTACGGCGGGACGCCTCCCATAGACCCGGCTCGTACGGGCCTGGAAGACATCAGGGCCGCCGCGTTCCTGACCCGGGACGAGGAAGGCGCCTGTCTCTTCGTCCACCGTTCCTTTCAGGAATTCTTCCTCGGCCGCCGCCTGGCCTCAGGCATCACCCAGGGCGACCCCGACGCTCTGGAAGGCCCTCCACTGCCTCGGGAAGCGATCGGATTCCTGGCATCCCTGGTCAGCAGGAAGACTCTCCTGGAAGTCCTGACCCGGGACTTGACCACCGGGGGCAGCAAGCGCGCCGCCCGCCGGCGCAACGCCGAGCTGATTCAGCAGTACCTCTCGGCGGTGGAGAGTTGATCCTCCCTGGGGGTGGCCTACTCGGCGGACCGGGCAATCTCCAGGCACTCCTCCAGAGCCCGGATGCACTCGTCGGCTGTCTCGGCGTTTCGTAGCCGGTCCAGCAGAGGAGACGAGACGATCAACCTCGAGATTCCCGAAAGCAGCTTCAGATGAAGGTGCCGGTCCCGGGGAGGTCCAACAGTGACGATGAAGACATCCACCGGCTTGTCATCAGGAGCGTCGTAGCCGATCGGCTCAGCGGTGGTGAAGACCCCGAAGCAGGGATGGACCGCGCCATCCAGGGCAGCGTGGGGCAAGGCGATCCCCTGCCCAATGGAGGTGTTCTGCAGCTTCTCTCGAGCCCACAGTTCCTGGGCAATCCTGGCTGCATCGACGCCGGGAACGGCCTTGGCCAGGGATTGAGCAAAGTGCTGGAACAAGAGATCCTTCCGGTTGATCTCTTGCCTGGCTCCAACCACGGAGTGCTCCAGGTAGTCCAGCAACTGGAATGGGGCGGCCGTCGCCTCCGAGGTCTTCGTCCGCTCCAGTGACTCGTGAGTCCGGGAACGGGGAGTGGTTAGACGAAGAACAGAACAGGCAGCCCGGTGGGTCAACCGGTCGAGACGGGTTCCGGTCAGATTCTGGAGCCAGCTTCCGACGGGAGGAGCCCCGGTGATCACCAGGTCGTAGGCCGCCGTCGCCTGAGAGAGTGCGAGCAGCTCGTCCCGGCCCCGCAGTATCTGGATCCGGGCCGGTGCTTCACAGAGATGAAGCAGCTGGTCCAGATAGTCGACCCGTGTCTGAACCTGTGCCGCCGAGGCGGAGTCGGGGACGAAATTGACGAACTCCAGCTCCGCGTCATTCAGTCCGGCCAGATGATCGGCGCTGTGCACCACCAGCGCGTCATGAGGTCCCGGCTCGGCCAGGACCATGATCCTGCGAACGTTGCGAATACCCTTGTCCCGATAGGCGGCCAGGTTGCAGGGCAGGTGATGAATTAACCAGCCCAGAGGATTGTGGAGACCGAATCGATGGGATGACCATCCCTGCCACTCCAGAACGAGCCACTCGCCCTTCGTGTCCTCGCAGTAGTCGTTGACGGTCTCCACCAGATCGTGAGTCACTGCGGGGATGAACTCCAGGTCGAGCTGCCGGCTCTCGGCCATGGCCGTGACGCGCCTCCGGACGGAAGTGGTCATCACACTCTCGTGTTCCATCGCGTCCAGCAGGGTCTGCTCCGGGATCTCCGTCAGGTGCAGCACATCCATCGATCGACCGTCGGAGAGGCCCGCTCCGACTTCGACCAGCACCTCCGGAGACCGGGTTCGTCCCAGGAGGCCGACGATGACGCTGGGGGAGCGGGAGCTCTTCAACGTCGCCGATGGCGTCACTTCAGCCTCGGCCGCCACCTCGGCGATCGGGTCCGCCGCCCGATTCGTGCGAGATGTGATCAGTTCTCGACGCTGCCCCAGCTTGCCCAGCACACCCCTTCGCTGTATCCGGTGCCTGCTGTAGAAGAGATAAAGGACCACGCCGGGAATGACCGTGATCAGGGAGGCGACGAGAGCGAAGGGACCCATGGCTAGCAACAACGCCAGGCCCGAGACGATGCCGATGATCTGAAGCCAGGGATAGAAGGGCGCCCGGAAAGGGGGGCGATACCAGACGGTGGTCGCCTCCCGCAGAACGATGACGGCCAGGTTCTCGGCCAGATAGATCAGGAGTATGAAGGCGCTGGCCAGCTTGGCCATCTTCTCCACGTCGAGCATCACGATCGACAGGGCGATGGCAACACTGGTGAGAATGATGCTCCGCACAGGGGTGAGGTACTCGGGATGGAGGGCCGTCAACCACTGAGGCAACAGGGCGTCCCGGCTCATGGCGAAGGGAAATCGGGATGCCGCCAGCAGACCGGAGTTGGCCATGGAGGTCATGGTCAGTACACCGAGAAGCGCGGCGATCCAGCCGATATACGGTCCCGCCAGAGCATTGGAGAATGTGTATACCGGGTGGATGTCGCCGCTCAGCTCGGCCCAGGGCACGGTACCGACGATGGCCAGCACGATGAGGCCGTACATGGCCGTCACCACTCCCAGAGAGATCAGGATGCCTCGGGGCAGGTTCCTGGCCGGGTCTTCGACTTCCTCCGCGACGGCGGCGACATTGGTCACTCCCGCGAAGGCAACGAACACGAAGGCAGTGGCAGAGAAGAACCCCGTCGTCCCCATGGGGAAAGCCGGCACCAGGTTCGCCCCGTCCATGACGAAGAGTCCCCAGATTGCCAGAAGTGAGAAGGAGATCACGGAGGTCAGAACGATCACCTGCTGAAACACTCCGACCCGCTTGACGCCGTATACGTTGAGGATCGTGATCAGCACCAGGAACACCAGGGCCATGGGAATCAGCGGGATGTCGGCCAGGACCGAGAGATAGGCGCCGAATCCGACGAGAGCGAAGGCGCTCTTCAACAGGAGGGACAGCCAGAGGCCGATGCCGGCCACGGTGCCCGCCAGGGGTCCGAAGGTGCGATCCAGATAGACATAGGTTCCGCCGGAGGTCGGCACTGCCGTGGCCAGCTCCGCCTTGGACATGGCAGCCGGGAGAACGCAGATTCCGGCGAGGACGTAAGCCAGAAACACGGAGGGCCCCGTCTTGGCTGCCGCCAGGCCCGGGAGAACGAAGATGCCGCTGCCGAGCATCGCGCTGGCGCTGATCGCCACCACGGCGCCGAGACTCATCTTGTGTTGTAGCTTTTCCATGAGAATTCGATGTTACTCCCCGGAAGTGAAGGAACACACTAACTCACTAGTTTCCGTCCGGAAACCTCCGATCCGTTCGGCCCGACCCTTCGGCAAGCTCAGACGATATGGCCGCCCGCTCCGTTCATCCCCTTCGGCGTCGCTCAGGACATGCTTCGACAGATGGCTCAGACGATATGGCCGCCCGCTCCATTCATCCCCTTCGGCGTGGCTCAGGACATGCTTCGACAGGCTCAGGACGAACGGATCGGGAAAACTCGGCCATTCAGTCGTCCTGGATGCGGGCATCCATAGTGGGGCGAACG
>JAJFLN010000237.1 GCA_021772705.1 Candidatus Cloacimonadota bacterium
ATCTCCTCCGGCAGTCCCGAGCCGTCTGCTCCCTGGAACATCCTGGAACATCCGATTGCAACCGGATCACTGCCGATCCGGCCCTCCAGTCCCAGACCTTCCCGGGACTGCAGGTCCTGGGCAACCTCCTCTTCCTCACCCGACACCTCCAGCGAGCCGTCTCGGACGATCGCACGGGCAAGAGGATGTCCACTGAGCCGCTCCAGAGCCAGCGCCGCGACAATCAACTCCATTCGTGTGGCTCCCCCCACGGGGAGCACGTCGGTCAGCCGAGGCCTTCCTTCCGTCAGTGTCCCGGTCTTGTCGAACGCGATGGCAGAGACCTGGCCCAGCTCCTCCAGGGGGCGGCCGCCCTTGATGAGGACACCCCGCTGCCCCGCCCGGGCGACGGCACAGAGAACGGCGCTGGGTGTGGAGATGGCCAGGGCGCAGGGGCTGGCAGCCACCAGCACCGCCATGGCCCTGTAGAAGCTCTCGGCAAGGGATTCATCAATCACGACCCAGGCGAACAGCAGGATCACCACCAGTGCAAGGACGGCAGGTACGAAGATCCTCTCGAAGCTCTCGGCGAACTTCTGGGTCGGAGACTTCTGGGTCTCCCCTTCGCTGACGAGCTGGATCATCCGGGCCACGGTGGAGTTCTCGGCCTCCTCGAGTACCTCCACCACCAGTGCGCCCGAACCGTTGATGGTCCCGGCGAACACCCGGTGGCAGCTCTCGATCGACTCCCGCGACCCTCTGGCCGACTCCGGATTCGCCACGGCACACTTCTCCGCGGGGATGCTCTCGCCCGTCACGCTGGACTGATCCAGTTCCGAGCTTCCGGTACGGATGAAGCCATCGGCGGGGATCCGCTCTCCCGGGGCGACAGCGACCTGCTGTCCCACCTGGAGCTCGACGACAGGTACGTCAACCTGCTTTCCCTCCATCACGATCCTGGCCCGGTCGGGGACGATGCTGGCCAGGGCCGAGATGGCGTCCTGTGCGCGGTGCATGGCGAAGTGCTCCAGGGCATGGCCCAGACTGAATAGCACCAGGAGCAACGCACCTTCAGCCCAGGCCCCGAGAATGGCGGCGCCGCCAGCGGCCAGGACCATGAGGAAGTCGATCTGAAACTGACCGGATCCGAGGCTGCTCGCCACCTCCCGGAACGTGTAGTAGCCCCCAAAGAGGTAAGCAGCCACAAAGCAAATCTGCGGCGCCCAGGGGGGACCCAGGTCGAGAGCCCCGGCCAGTCCACCGGCAGCGAGGAGGGTGGCGCCGATTACGGAGAAGGCCAGTTCTTGCTTTCCGGCTAGCCCATGGCCGTGAGGTCCGTTGCCCGGGCTGGACCGAGCTGCTGCGGCCTCGGAAGATCGAGGCTCGATCCCGAGACGGGACAGACCCGCCAGGATCGCGTCCTCCGAGGCCATCTCCCTGTCGAACTCTATCCGAACCGGGCCGGACAGGGTGGCCTCCGCTTCGATCACTCCAGGCAGGTTCAGGATCTCGGCTGTCAGTCCCTGTGCATGTCGTTGGTGCCGGATGCCCTCGACCTCGATGAGCAGATGGCCGTAGTGATCCGTCAAGCTGGCGCCGGCACTCTCGGCGATCTTCCTGATCCTCGGCAGCGGAAGGGTATCGGGATCGTGATGGATGCAGAGACGAGCCGATCGGCCTTCGGCGGGCTCCAAGACGTGCACTTCCTCGACCCCCGGGCTGGCCCTGATTCGAGACACCAGGGACTCGACGCAGGCGTCACGGAGATCCGGGACGTCAGGGAGGAGGATGGGCAGGTCGAGCTGGAGCTTGCTTGGCATCTGGAGGACTCCCGAATTCCGGGGGCTCACTGAGGGCTGGAGCGTGCCGAGGACCGTTGGCCGATGGCATGGTTCTCGCTTTACACTCACCCTGGGCACGTGTCAGAATTGCAGGACCATATCAAGGGAAGCAGCCGCAGGCAAAGTGGTATATCAAGCGGCTCCTCTATCGGTGGGATTCCGCCGCTTCCCGGCTTACCCCGGACACTTCCACGGAGTCTCTGTAACAACAACCAATCATGTCATCCGAGAGCTATCAAGGTACGGGGGAGAGCATCCTCTATGTCGAGGACAGTCCCAGCCAGGCCGAGATGTGCAAGGATCTGCTGGAAGAGAATGGCTACAAGGTCCGGATCTGCGAAACCGGCGAAGATGGCCTGGAGTCCCTGAAAGAGGAGAGGCCGGCTCTGGTGCTGCTGGATCTGCAGCTCCCCGGAATGGATGGATTCCACGTCTGCGAGGCGATTCGGGACGATCCCGACACTTACGACCTTCCAGTGATCATCCTCACGTCCCGGACAGAGGTCCCGGCAGTCATCGAGGGATTGAGCGTCGGCGCCGACGACTACGTCAGCAAGGCAGAAGACAGCCGCACTCTCCTGGCCCGTATCAAGCGTTTGCTGGATCGGGCTCGGCACTTCAAGAAGCTCTCTGCAATGGAGCGGCTGGGTCTGTTGAAGAAGGCCTCTGAGACCCTGTCCCATGGAATCAAGAATCCGATGCAGGTGGTCTTTCTGAGCCTCGAGATGCTGGCGGCGAATGCTCCTGACGATCCTTCTTTCGAGGAGGCCAGGAGTTACCTCAACCAGTATCTGGGTCAGGTGGTCCGGCTGGTGAAAAACATTGAGAAGGTCTCGAAGATCGCCGAGAGTACGTTCATCGAGAGGGACCGGCTCGTCGATATCGAGCATGCCCTCGAACAGGCAGGGGAGCTGGCCCGGGAAATCGAGAGCTTTGCCGACGGGTCTAACGGGGAGTCTTGACGACATGGATTCCAGGGAAGAGACCGCGGCCCAGGGCAAGATCCTCCTCGTCGAGGACAGCGAGTTCCAGTCGCGTTTCTATGTGAAGCTGCTGCAGCGCGAGGGATACGAGGTCGTCGCCGTGCCCACCGGCGAAGACGCGCTTGCTCAGGTTCAGACCGTGAAGCCCGATCTGGTGCTCCTGGATCTGCAGCTACCGGGAGTGGACGGTTTTCACGTCTGTGCCGCATTGCGGGACGAGGCGAAGACCCACGACATTCCGATCATCATCCTCTCTTCCAAGAAGGAAGTACCGACGGTGATGACCGGACTGAGCAAGGGGGCTGACGACTACGTCGGCAAGCAGGAAGACACGGGAACACTGGTGGCCCGCATCGGTCGGCTCATCGAACGAACCCGGACTCACCGCCGTGTCTCCGACGGCGAGCGGCTCGATCTGCTGAGACAGGCCACGGAGCTCCTTACCCCCGGAATCAGGAAGCCCCTTTCCAAGGCCTTCAAGAGCGTCGAAGTCCTGGAACGGTTCGAATTTCCCGACCCTCGACACCAGCGCGCCCGGGACTATCTGCGTCAGTATCTGGAGCGGGTCATGCGTCTGGTGGCGAACATCGAAGACGTCTCCCGGATTGCCTCGAAGTCATTCGTGGCCAGGCAGCGTGTGGTCAACGTCAACAAGGCGCTCGATGAGGCGGAGAACATGGCCCGCTTCCACCACGACCTGGATGGCGTCCAGAAGGAGTCGAAGCCTTAAGGGCAATGCCGGTGAGATAAGACGGATTTTGTTGTAGTGGGGCTCAGCCCCACACCCCGTTGGGGGAGCCAGCTCCCCCAAACCCCCAATTCAATGACGTTGCGTCCGGTGAATCGCGGCATGACGACTCGTCATGCCGCAAATCACATGAGAGCCGCTCCCCGGCAACGATCTCGTCGTTCGAGTATGG
>JAJFLN010000238.1 GCA_021772705.1 Candidatus Cloacimonadota bacterium
GGCTGCCGCGCTACACTTCTCCTGATGACCCTCCACCCGCCTTGCGGACCTGAAAACCGCGGATCCCGCGTTTTCGCCCGATTACGGCGCATTCTCGCCCTGCCGCATCGTGGCAACCCCAGGCTGCATCTGGGATCTCGCCTACGCGAGGAAGGCCCCATCCGTCGAGGATATACTTTCTCCCTTACCTCACCTCTCGGCCTAACAACCACCTTCGCCTACTCCTACGGCAAGCTCACAACCACCACCGACCCCCTCGGACGCGAAACTCACTACTCCTACGACTCCGTCGGGCGCATGATCCGGGTGACCGACGCGCTGGGCGGCGAGGTCAGCTACACCTACGACTCCGACGGGAATCGCACGGGTATCTCCAATCAGCGCGGTCAGGAGACCCTCCTCTCTGTGGATGCCCTGAGTCGGGTCACCTCTGTGACCTATCCCGATGACGCCATCGCCAAGCGCAGCTACAACGCGGTCGGAAAGGTCGTCCGCACCACTGATCCCCTCGGGAACACGACCCTCTTCGAGTACGACGCCGGGAGACGACAGACGGCTCGCGTCGATCCTGAAGGGGAGCGAACCGAGTATGAGTATGACGCGGCCGGGAACAGAACGGCGCTGATTCGCGCCGAGGGCACCGCCCTCGAGGTACGCGACGAGTATGGCCATGACAGCCTTGGACGCCTGGTGAGCACAACCCGGGCCGTCGGTTCCGACGACGAGGTCAGTGTCAGCTACGCCTACGACGCCAACGGGAACGTCACCTCCATTACCAACGGCCGCGGCTACACCTGGACTTTCACCTACGATGCGATGAACCGGCTGCTCTCCGAGACCGACCCGCTCACCCGCACCAGGGAGTACTTCTACGACCTGGCCGGGCAGCTCGTGGAAAGGCAGGACCCGAAGGGCCAGAAGATCCAGTACGACTATGACGGCGGGGGGAGGGTCACCGAGGCCCGCTATATCCGGGCGGATGAGAGCACCGGGAACACCGCCCGGATGGCCTATGACGCCGTCGGGAACATGGTGGAGGTCACGGACTCCAACGTCGACATCAGCCAGACTTTCGACGACTTGAATCGCATCACCGTGATCGATCACGACCACCTCGACAAGATTCAACGACAGGGGTGGGACGCCGCCGGAAACCGAACCTGGATGTCGGTGGACGAGATCGAGAGCTCCACCGCCACCTACACCTGGGACTCCCGCAACCAGCTCACCCAGATCGACCACGACACCATGGGAACGGTCACCTATACCTACAACGCCGCGGGGCAGAAGATCACCATGGTGCTCCCTAACGACATCGACTGCGACTACACCTACGATGACAACGGCAGGCTAACGAACCTGGACTACCGAAAGCCCGACGAGTCGCAGGTGTTCTTCGAGGACTTGACCTACGACGCCCGCAGCAACATCACCCGAAGGGTGGACGACGAGGGCACCCACGACTACCAGTATGACGACCTGGACCAGCTCGCGCGAGCCGACTACCCGGATTCGACCTACGAGCAGTTCGCCTATGACGAGGCGGGAAACAGGACTTCCGTGACCACCTCAGGCGGCACCGCCGACTACACCGTTGACGCCGCCGACCAGCTCACTCAGATCGACGGCCCCGGGGCCACCGAGGTCACCACCTTCGGCTGGACTGACAACGGGGAGATGGTGTCCCAGCTCCATTCCTCAGCGACAACACCGACGACTTACGGGTGGGACACCCGTGAGATGCTCGTTCAGGTCTCCATCCCGGATACCGGGCTGGTCACGCACGCTTACGCGCCGTCCCAGTGGCTCGGATGGCGCGTCGCGTCAACGGACCCCCAGGGCGTCACCAGCAAGATGCTGTGGGACCCGGTCAGCAAGAACACCATCGCTGACTTGGCCTCCGACAACACCACCTTCGCTGCCTATCTTGAGGGGCCTCGCTATGACCAGCATCTCGCGCAGGACTACGCTTCCTCTTCTTCCCAGGTACCTATACTCGATCACTTAGGAAGTGTTGCAAAACTCTCAACTGCCACTCGGGCCGTCGTAGCAGGCTATCAGTACTTCGTCTATGGAGAGCCGAGGAATACCTGGAACCCCGAGAACGTCCCCTCTCAGTTCACCTACACGGGCCGCCCTCCTCTTCCTAACACCGCCGTCTCGGACAATAGAGCACGCTGGTACTCCCCGCCCTTAGGGTCGTTTCTTAGCAATGATCCCATAGGCCTTGCAGGACGAACACCGCTCTACGCCTATGCGAATGGCTCCCCGGCTATGCTAACGGATCCGCTTGGGCTATTGGCTACATGTCCCGGAATCAACGACGTCCCTTCGCTCTACCAACAGCACTACGGAGAACGGCTGCCACCCTATTTTGGTAGCTATGTCATCCTTGAAACATACTGGACGCCTCCAGCAGGCGGCTGGATAGACTTGGGACGCCGCGGCACTTGCTGTAAGACCGAGCGTGGTAAGCAATGGTTTACTTGCCAGGTCTGTTGTATCAGAGTGGCATTTCGACTTGTGGAGGAAGGCGTGGAAGGACTCGAGCTAACCATGTCTCTCTGTAACGACACCCCCAAGTGTACGGATCCAGGACCTGCACAGTGGCTCACTGACTGCGACGAGGAGAACAACCTCTCTTATCCCGAGTGTCAACAAAAGACTGGTTTCTGCGCACCGGTCGAATGCCCGTGTCAAAAGGAAAAGCCGCCATTCTGATGCACTCCTTGCTTCGGTCGCCAGACTGGTTGTCGCGCTCCTACGGCATGCGATACATTTTGCCTTCGCTGCTATCCTTGATCGTCTGTCTTTTCCTTGCTACAACAGGACGTTCTGTTGCTTCCGAACCCGCCGCTGGACCGGTCGCCAGAACAGGTCATGCTATGTGTTTCTTTCCTCCGCTAGACGGTTTCCTGCTGTTTGGGGGTAAGACCGATTTGGGACTATTGGCTGACACTTGGCTGCTTCGAGACAAATCGTGGTCAAGGTTTGATGTCCCATCGCCCTCGGCACGACAGGGGCACTCGCTGACATACGATGCATCACGAGATTCTGCCATTCTGTTTGGCGGGTTGGATGGAAGCAACGCGTTCCTCGCAGAGACGTGGAAGTTCGATGGCGTTGGATGGAATAAGCTCGACTCTCGCACCGCTCCTCCGGAACGAGCTTTTCATACGGCGGAGTTTGATAACGCAACCGAGACTATTCTGGTCTTCGGCGGCTTGGGTGATGTTGGTCTCCTCTCAGATACGTGGACACTGGAGGGCGTTTCTTGGCAAGAACACGCCACTGGGGAGAGGCCTACAGCCCGGAAGAAGCACGGTATGAAGTACTCGGCGCGACTAAGGGGGGTTCTTGCATTTGGAGGGTATGATCCCTTTCTGAAGCGTGACACGTGGTTGTGGAAGTCTGGCAGGTGGAGACTTCTGTCCGAATCCACTCTATGGACGATAGGAGGTAGGGTATCTTTGCTGGGTAACGCCACTGGAGATACCGTTTTTCAGGTAGGTAGACGAAGGAAGAGTTCTTTGGACTCGCTTTCGTACTGGAACGGAAGTGAGTGGGTGTCAACGCCGCTCGATTGTGGACCTGATTATCGAGAGGATGGCATCTTGTCGTCATCCTTTACTGAGATCGTGTTGTTTGGGGGAGAGTTCCGAATGGGAGTCAAGACCAACGAGACGTGGATGTGGCTCATTGGCGATGACGGGAGTATCGCCGAATCAACATGTGACTTGGTGTTCCCCGTGACTGGCAGTTCCGAGGAGTGAGTAGGGGCTCGGCCGGCTGACGTGGATAATCTTCCAGTCAGCTGCGGGGCGCCATGAGCCGCCTGGAGGCGGTCTCAGATCCCCCGAGAACGCTGGCTGGCGGCGAAGGTTCGACCCGTCTGCTGCACTGCCAGATTATACGCGGAGCCTGGGACTCCCGAACCAAACCGCGAAG
>JAJFLN010000239.1 GCA_021772705.1 Candidatus Cloacimonadota bacterium
GCTCTTCGTCAGGCTTGCCGATGACTGCTGCCTCTGCAACGGCGGCATGCTCCACCAAGGCTGACTCCACCTCGAAGGGACCAACCAGGTGTCCCGCCGTGTTGATCACGTCGTCGTCCCGGCCGATGAACCAGAAATAGCCATCCTCGTCCATCCGGGCTCGATCTCCCGTGATGTACCAGCCCTGCTTGAACCTGGAGTCATAGAGGTCCTGCTTGTTCCAGTACATCCGGAACTGGGACGGCCAGCCCGGCTTCAGGACCAGCAGTCCCTCGTTGCCCGGCGGAAGTTCCTTGAACTGGTCATCCAGGATGGCCGCCGTGACGCCCGGAAGAGGGCGTCCCATGGACCCGGCCCGGACCGTCATGGAGTGGATGTTTGCGATCTGCTGGCAACCCGTCTCGGTCTGCCACCAGTTGTCGTGGAAGACTTTCCCGAAGGCCTCTACGCCCCAGTAGATCGCCTCCGGGTTGAGAGGCTCACCGACGCTGGCCATGTAACGAAGGGCCGACAGATCGAACTGCTTTACCGTCTCGGTTCCCGACTTCATCAGCATCCGGATTGCCGTCGGAGCCGTGTACCAGACCGTGACACGATACTTCTCCAGCACCCGGTACCAGCCCTCGGCGCTGAAGGGGCCTTCAAAGAAGATCAGCGTACAGCCGATCGAGAGGGGCCCGAACATTCCGTAGGAGGTCCCGGTGACCCAGCCGGGATCGGCGGTGCACCAGTAGATGTCGTCGTCGTGCAGATCCAGGACCTGACGCGCCGTGGCGTACTGTCCCAGGATCGCCTTGTGGCAGTGGACGGCGCCTTTCGGCTTGCCCGTCGTTCCCGACGTGTAGTGGATGATCGAGTAGTCCTCGGGATCCGTGTTCTCGATCTCGTGACGATCGTTCGCGGCTGCCATGGCCTCGTAGTAGTCGATCTCGTAGTGCTTCCGGTGGAAGGCCTCCCGGCCGCCCTTGTCCACGATGATCAGGTGTTCCAGGTCGGGCAGATCGGCCTTGACGGCCTCGACCCGCTCCCTCAGCTCCGGGCTGGTGATGACGATCTTGGCCCCGCTGTCCTCGAGACGGTCCTTGATGGCCTCGGGCCCGAAGGCGCTGAACAGGGGGCCCGCGACGGCACCGATCTTGAGGGCGCCGAAGAGGGTGATGAAGGCTTCCGGAATCCGCTCGAGATAGATGAAGACCCGGTCTGCTTTCCGGATACCCAGGATCTTCAGGACGTTGGCGAATCGATCCGTCAGCTCTTTCAACTCACCGTAGCTGTAGGTCTCGGTGCGGCCGCCCCGTCCTTCCCAGCAGATGGCGATCTTGCCCCGCCTGGAACCGGCGGCATGCCGATCGATGCACTCGTGGGCCTTGTTGAGTCCACCACCGGGGAGCCCGTCCAGCTCCTTCTCGATGGTGCCCCAGTCAAAGGCCTCCCTGGCTGCATCCAGGTCCATCAGGTTCGGCTTCTTCGGCAGTCGATCCAGGTCGGTCTTCTCGAAAGTGCGGTAGTCGTCCATCCTGCTTCCCTCCGGTGTCAGCTTGGAAGCGCTAGCTTATCATGGGTCGGAGCGACGGCCGGGCCGTTGAGTCGTCTCAGGGTGCATGTCCCGTAGGGGAGATCAGGGGACACACGACTGGACCCGAACTCTCCAGGCGAACCAGCTGGTTCGGGTGACCTCTCGGAGTTCGGGTCCAGTCGTGTGTCCCCTGATCTCCGGTTTCTCCCAAAAGGACCTCCGTGACCTCTGCGAGCTCTGGGGGCCCTGTGTAACCCCCCGAGTTGTCGCAGCAGAAGCCACCCCCTGGGTGACATGCACCCGTCGTCTCAACTGCTCCGCTCGCTCCACTTCTCCTTCAGGGCCTTCCCCAGCTTGGAGTAGCGCCTCTGAATCCGGTTGTTTCTGACGGCCTGGGCCAGGGCTTCTTGACTGCCCACCAGGACGACCAGCTTCCTGGCCCGGGTCACGGCCGTGTAGAGCAGGTTTCGCTGCAACATCATGTAGTGCTGTGTCGTCAGGGGGATGATCACCGCTGGGTACTCGCTGCCCTGGCTCTTGTGAACGCTGATGGCGTAGGCCAGGATGAGCTGATCCCGCTCCGCTCCGCTGTAGGTGATCAGACGGTCGTCGAAGTCCACTTGCAGTTCGTCCCGTTCGCGATCGATGTCACAGACCACCCCGGCGTCGCCGTTGAAGACTTCCTTGTCGTAGTTGTTGACCACCTGCATGACCCGATCGCCGTCGTTGGGAATGCCGGCCTTGGGCCGCTTCAATTCTTGCTGGACCATTCGGTTCAGGTTCTGAGTACCCGCCTCTCCCCGATGCATGGGGGTGAGGATCTGGATGTCTCTCAGAGGATCCACACCGTAGGCCCGGGGAATCTGGTTGCAGTAGAGATCCACCACGGTCCGGGCCAGGTCTTCCGGGTGTCTCCGTTCCAGGAGGAAAAAGTCCTGTCCCGCCTCCGTTCGCTGCCGGTGAAACTCGGGCATGACGCCCTGGTTGATCCGGTGGGCATTGTGCTGGATGGCGCTCTCATCGGATTGACGGAACACCCGGCTCAGGGTGATGGTTGGAATCGTCTGACTCGCCAGCAAGTCCTTGAGAACCGAGCCGGGACCGACAGCGGGAAGCTGATCCACGTCGCCCACGAGTATCAGGTAGCTGTCGGGCCTCAGGGCCTTCACCAGCGCGTGAGCCAGCAGCATGTCCAGCATGGAAACCTCGTCGACGATGACGCACCGCGCGTCGAGGGGATTTTCCTCGTTACGTTGGAACACTTGGTACTTGGGATCGAACTTCAGCAGGCGGTGAATCGTCTTCGCCTGACAGCCGGAGGCCTCCTCCATCCGCTTGGCGGCCCGTCCCGTCGGGGCCGCCTGGGCCGTCTCGATCCGCCGGCCGTTCATCAGACGCATCAGACAGTTCAGCAAGGTCGTCTTGCCCGTTCCCGGGCCGCCGGTGAGTATCAACAGCCGGTTGTCCGCCAGCTGGGTCAGCCCCTGGAGCTGAAGAGGGTGGAGCTTCAGGTCCTGCTCGGCCTCGAAGGCGTGGGCGACCTTCTCGATCTCCTCTCTGTCGAATTCGCTCGGCTCCGTGCCCATCAGACTCAACCGGTCTGCCGTGTCCCGCTCTGCCTTGTAGTAGTCAGGCAAGTAGAGATCCGGGTTCTCTCCGTCGCCGTCGCCGATCAGCGCCAGCTCCGTCAGCAGCGTCGCCGCAGCTGTACGGGCAGCTTCCGGCGGGACTCCCAGCTTCTCCCGGGCGGCCTGAAGCAGCTCCTCTGCAGGCTGATAGAGATGACCGCTCCTGGCGGCCTCGTCGAGTAGGTAGGTCAGGGCCGCCATGGCTCGCTCCGGCGAGTCCTTGGCCAGTCCCATTCGCTGGGCGATCTGATCCGCTGTCCTGAAGCCGATGCCTCCCACTTCCCGGACCATGCGGAAGGGTTCGTTGTTCACGATGTGCATCGTGTCGGCGCCGTACTTGTCGATGATACGGTTCGAAACCGCCCCCATGATCCCGTTGGAGGCCAGGAACATGGCGATCTCTCGTCGCTCCTTGTCCGTCTTCCAGACTCGCTGCAGCTCCGCGGCCCGTCGCTTGCCCAGGCCCTTCACTTCTCGCAGCCGCTCCGGGGCGTGTTCCAGGACCTCCAGAGTCTGCTCACCGAAGCAATCCACTATCCGGTCCGCCATGCCTGCCCGGATGCCCGCGATGGCGCCGCTCGACAGATAGCGCCGCAAGCCCTCGACGGTACTGGGAGGGGTGAGGTGATACGTGTCGAACTGAAACTGGCGACCGAACTTGGGATTCAAGACCCATCGC
>JAJFLN010000240.1 GCA_021772705.1 Candidatus Cloacimonadota bacterium
GATTCGTCTCGCCTACAGTTGTGAGTTCACCACTCGTGAAGACGCCTTGGCCAGAGAGCGGCAAATCAAGAACTGGTCACGTGCCAAGAAGCGGGCCTTGATAGCCGAGGATTGGGAAAAGCTGCGCGAACTGGCCAAGGCCACAACGCCGAAGCAAGCGCCTGTGGGCCCCTCGACAAGCTCGGGACGAACGGATCCGGAATAGGCCAGGGGACCCCCTACGGGACATGCACCCACCGGTAACCCTGAGCGACTCCGCCAGTCCCATCCCCACATTCACACCCGGTACTCCTGGACCCTACACATTTGGTCTGGTGGTGACCAACTCTAGCCTCGGAAGCCGGCTGAACCGGGTCACGGTCCTGATCAAGGGGGCTAGCCGTCATCCGTTCATGGGTTCGCTGTAGTCCCCTGATCAGGTTCAGGAGCCGTGCGCTCCGAGCCTGTCGACAGGCCGTCCTCGCCCTTCAGGCCCCTCGACGGGCTCGGGGCGGACGGCGGGGAGCTCGCCCCAGCGCAAGATCAGGCGAACGCTGCACTCCCGGCCAGGTTCAGGAGCCGTGCGCTCCGAGCCTGTCGACAGGCCGTCCTCGCCTTCAGGCCCCTCGACAGCTCGGGGCGCACGGCGGGGAACTCGCCTCAGCGCAAGATCACGAGAAAGCTGCCCCCCTGATCAGCTACCCGTGGATCGGTAGTGACGCACTCCGAACTCCCAGATCTGTAACGTCACGAGCAGGAACAGGAACCCGAACGCCGGGGCCCCGTAGTGGAGCCAGACCGGGCTACCCAGAGGATCCGGTCGTTCCAGGATGGCGTGGGCCGGCAGATAGTTGATGCAGGCCAGGGGAACGACATAGGTGAAGAACTGCCGGAACCAGGGCCGGTAGACGCTGAGGGGATACTGCGCGGTCTCGACGCCGCCGTAGGTCACGGTGTTGATGATCTCCAGTGTCGAAGTGGTCCAGAAGGCCAGCGTCGCCTGCAGCACGAAGAGTCCCGAGAACAGACAGGCGCCTCCCAGGATCGAGGCGGTGCACAGCAGGACCTTCGGCACGGTCCAGACCACATGCAGGCTCCAGGCGCCCCAGAGCAGTACTGCCAGACCCTGGCTGAACCGGCCAATCCGGAAGACCTGCAGCTCCTGACCGACGACCTGCAACGCCGCGCTCCTGGGCCGCAGCAGGATTCGATCGAAGTCCCCGCTCCGAACCATGTTGGGAAACACGTCGAAGCCCCGGGCGAAAGCCTCCGACAGGGCGAAGGCGACATTCACCATTCCGTAGAGAAGGGCCACCTCCTGCAGCCGCCAGCCCCGGATGGAGCCGAAGCGATCGATGAGAGCCCAGATGGCCAGGAAATCGATCCCGGTCAGGAGCAGGTTTCCGAAGGCCATCATGAAGAACGAGGCCCGGTACTGCATCTGGCCACGGACGGAGACGCCGGCATAGCGGAGGTAGAGACTGAGCGCGTTGAGGAACTTCATCCGCCCTGGATCACCATTCTCCTGAGACCTCTGTTCAAGAGCAGCTTGCCGGCCAGGATGAGCATGGCGACCCAGATCGCCGAGTGGAGCAGGCATGCCCACACCTGTGACGGCGGGATATGTCCCAGATAGAGCCGGAACGGAACGTCCACCAGGTTCCTGAAAGGCAGGAAGTAGAGAATCTGCTGCAGCCACTCCGGAAAGAGGGGGATCGGCACGGCAAGGCCGGAACCGAACACGACAGCACTGAAGACCAGCCGGCTGACTCCCTCGCCGGTGACCGTCCAGAGCAGGGAGACTGAGAGGAGTGTGGTCAGGGAGGCGGAGACGAGCAGAGCCCCCAGGGTGGCTGCCGCCCAGGCCGCCGCCGAAGCGCCGCTGGGAGGAGCCGACATTCCCAAGAACATGCCGGCGATGACGAACATGGGAAGGGCCCGCAGCAGGGGTGGAGCGAACCTGAACGCAAGGGATCGGGAGAACCAGAGACCGTAGAGCTCGACTGGACGGAGCATCTCGTACACCACGTTTCCGGAGCGGATCAGCTCTCGCACGTCCTCCTCCACATTCCAGGGCATCATGACCAGCATGGCCTGGCTCAGCCAGATGTAGGTGACCACTTCCTCGTAGGTCATGGGCTGCGGGTCAGAAGTGGACTGATAGAACGCGCCGAAGATCATCATCCGGATGAAGCCCCAGAACAGCTGGGTCCCGAAGCCGGCAGCGGCGGCGGCCCGGTACTGGAGCAAGACCCGTATCCGGGCCTGCAGAATAGCCAGATGAGGTCTCATCATGACCCGAACCAGACGACAGGAGCCGCAGGCGATCCCCGACGAGCGACTGTCGAGGGCTGGCTACGCACCGCGAGCATCTCCCGAGCCATCGAGCCGGTAATCGCCATAGAGTCGAGCGACGATCTCCTCGATGGGCGGGTTCTCGACGAAGAGGTCCCGGATGGAGTGAGACGCCACGATTCGTCCGATCAGCTCGGGGGTCGAGATCTGCTCCGGATCGAAGCGCAGATGGACCCGATGACCCTCCCGGGAGTGGATCGTGGCGCCGGGGCACTCGAAGTGGGCCTCTTCATCGACCAGGTCGACGGTGAGACTCCGGAGGCGTGTGACCCGGCTCCTCAGGTCCGCCAGGCTTCCATCGATGAGCAGCTTGCCCTCCCCCAGGACGAGGACTCGATCGCAGAGAGCCTCGATGTCGTCCAGGTCGTGGGTGGTGAGAATCACCGCCACGCCTCGGTCCCGGTTGAGCCGCTTCACAAAGTCTCTGACGGCCAGCTTCGAGACGGCGTCGAGGCCGATGGTGGGTTCGTCGAGGAAGAGCAGCCTCGGTTCGTGGATCAGGGCCGCTGCCAGGTCGCAGCGCATCCTCTGGCCCAGGCTCAGCTGCCGGACCGGGACATCGAGCAGAGGGCCGAGGTCCAGCAGGTCCTGGAGCTCCTTCAGGACCTCCCGAGTCCGGGTCCTGCAGAGCCGGTAGATCTCGATCAACAGCTCGAAGGTCTCCTGCACGGGCAAGTCCCACCAGAGCTGAGTGCGCTGTCCGAAGACGACACCGATGCGCTGCACGGTCTCGATTCTCTCCTCCCAGGGAACCCGCCCCAGGACCTGACAGCGGCCGGTATCGGGAACCAGGATGCCCGAGAGGATCTTCACGGTGGTAGACTTGCCTGCTCCATTGGGTCCAATGTACCCGATGAGTTCCCCCGGTTTGACGCAGAAGCTAACATCCTCCAGGGCCTTGACCTCCCGGTACTCCCGGCGGAACAACCCCCGAATGGCGCCGGCCATCCCCGGCTCACGCCGGGCGATCCAGTAGCTCTTGGATAGCCCCTCGACCTCTACGATGGACTGGGTGTCCGCCGTCATGACGTCACCGCCACCGGGGATATACGATGGGTCACACCGGGACTCATCGACGGCCCGATTCCAGCAACTGCTTCAATACCCGACGTCCCAGGGCATCGGCGCTGACGAGCAGAGCAAGCAGCCCCGCCAGGGCCAGGCTCATGAAGAGCCGCCAGCCGGGGGGCACGACGAACCGAACCTTGTAGAGCTTGCCGTTCATCCTGGTGCCTTGCAGACTAACAGGATCGACCCGCCGATACATCTACCGGGGCAACTCTCTCGTGATCTTGCATTGAGACAAGCTTCTACCCATTCGCCGGTCGAGGGGCCGTTCTCGCCTTCAGGCCCCTCGACAGGCTCGAGGCGAACGGGGTGGGAGCAAGGAAACAGCTGCCGTTGGGTGCATGTCCCGTAGGGGGTCCCCTCCTCCGTTCGCCCCACTATGGATGCCCGCATCCTTAGTGGGGCGAACGGATCCGGAATAGGCCAGGGGACCCCCTACAGGACATGCACCCGCTGCCGTTTCACCCATATGGGGACGGCGAGCCGCATCCCGTACAACCCTTCACGCCCTTTCAGGTGGACTCGGCCTGGCTGGATCAGCCATGCTGCGCCTGGCATGTCAACCCGAACCATCGCTCCTGTCACATCCTGGCCTGAGGCCCTTCAGCTCGATCCGGCCATCGATCTCGACCCTCAACAGCTGGAGCGAATCATCAGCCTCGCCAGCTTCCAGCCTGTCCTCTTCCTCGACTTTTCACCCGATGGATCGGAGCTGCTACTAGCCATCCGAAAGGGGAGCACGCACCAGCTGTTTCGGGTCAGCGGACCAGGGCAGGCCGGCACGCAGCTCACGTTCCTGAACGAGCCGGTGCTGGACGCCGCCTGGACCGCGGGACCGGGGAGCGGCACCATCCTCTATGCCGCGGACAGCCTGGGAGACGAGGCTTACCAGCTTCACCGGATGCCTGCCGATGGGGGCGAGGCGACACGACTCACCGATGGCTCCTCCCGCCACATCAGCGCCGTTACCACCCTTGACGGCAGCCAGCTGGCCTGCGCCGGCAACGGCAGGAATGGCCGGGATCTGGACGTTCTGGTGGCAGACCTGGCGCTAGGATCGGCTCCGAGGCCCGTGCTCTCCACGGGAGGGTCATTGACCCCTGAGGACTGGAACCGGGAGGCCACAGCCCTGCTGGTCAAGGAGTACCGCTCCATCCACGACACCAGTCTCTGGATCGTCCGGCCCGGGGACGGTGAGAGTCGCTGCCTCGCCGCTCCCGGCCCAGGGACCACGGCCTATCACGGGGGGGCGAAGTTTCATCCTGACGGCCGGTCCGTGCTCATGTTGACCGACCGGGACTCCGAGTTTCGACGACTGGCCCAGCTGGACTTGAGCACCGGCGAGTGGCGAACCCTGGACCCCGTGCCGGGATTCGATATCGAGGCTCTCCGGATCGCCCCCGACGGCTCCCGTGTTGCCGTCCTATTCAATCAGGGCGGGGCCAGCAAGATCCATCTGATGGACCTCGAGACCGGCGAGGAGCTACCGGCCCCACAGATTCCACTGGGGACGCTCACCTCCCTGCGGTTCTCTCCCGATGGGACCCGGATTGCCTACGGGCTCACGACGCCCTCCCGCCCGGGGGATGCCATCGTCCATGACCTTCAAACCGGAGAAGACGTGCTCTGGGCCGGAGGCGACACGCCCGGCTGGAGGGCGGACGAGCTGCCCTCGCCTCGAATCGTCACCTTCCCCACGTTTGATTCCGATGACGGCGGACCGGATCACGTCCCGGCCTACTACTATCCCGCACCGGCGAAGGGAGGGGCTCCGGCCCCGGTGGTCCTCCACATCCACGGGGGCCCCGAGTCTCAGTGGCGGCCCCGATTCGATCCCCGGGCAGCCATCTTCAGCAGAGAACTGGGCACAGCGATGATCGCCCCCAACGTGAGAGGCTCCTCCGGTTACGGCCGGACCTACTGTGCCATGGATGACGGATTCCAGCGGGAGGATTCGGTGCGAGACATCGGAGCCGTCCTCGACTGGATCGGGCGCCAGGAAGAGCTGGACTCCCGCAGGGTCGCCGTTCACGGAGTCTCCTACGGCGGCTATATGGTCCTGGCCAGCCTGATCCACCACGGCTCCCGTCTCGCCGCCGGAATCGAGTACGTCGGAATCGCCAACTTCCTGACATTCCTGAAGAACACCAAACCCTATCGTCAAGACCTGCGACGAGTGGAATACGGCGACGAGCGGCAGCCCGAGATGGCTCGATTCCTGGAGCGGATCTCCCCTACATCCCGGGCCAGCGAGATCGACAATCCCTTGCTCGTGTTTCACGGAGCCAACGATCCCCGGGTACCGGCCAGCGAGGCCGAGCAGATCTGCCGGAAAGTCCGCTCCCGAGGCCGCCCGGTCTGGTCCGTCCTGGCCCGGAACGAAGGCCACCGATTCTTGCGCAAGGAGAACATCAACGCCTGTCTGGCCCTCACCGTCGCATTCCTGCAGGAGAACCTGCTCGATGCGACATCCCGCGGATGACACGGCAGTCGATCCTCGTCACCTTCGAGCCAGACGCTGCCGGACCAGCTCAGGCGAGTGGTCCGTCTGAGTGGCACCTGTTCCGTTCGGCCCGAGCCTGTCGAGGGCCAGGCGTGATGCCGCCAGAGGCCCTCGACAAGTCCGGGCCGAACGGGGAAGGGCGTGTGAACTTGTCAGACCGGACACGAGTAACCTGTCCGATGGAGGCTGACAACTGAAGTCATGAAGCTCTCCCCCGATGCCCTCGAGGTGTATCTGGTCCGGCACGGCGAGTCCGAAGGCAATCGTTCTGGCGTCTATCAGGGCCAGGCGGACTATCCTCTGACACCCCTGGGGCAGGATCAGGCCCTCTTGCTGGCGAGGCACTTCTACAGCCGGGCAGTCCGGCCGAGCGCCATCTACACTTCACCCCTGTCCCGGGCGGTCGAGACGGCCAGGATACTCGCCAAGACACTGAACGGCCCCCTTCCCGAGGAAGAGGATCGTCTGAAGGAGATCGACGTCGGCCCTCTGTCCCGGATGACTCCCGCCGAAGCACTCGAGAAGTGGCCCGACGAGATGGAGCGTTTCAGTCGAGGGACTTCACTGGGCGAGATGATCGAGGGCTGCGAGACCTGGCTGGACGTGCAGCAGCGAGCCGGCGATGCCTTCGAGGCGATCCGGACAGCGAGCCCCACGGGAACCCTGATCCTGGTCAGCCATGCGGCCTTGCTAGTGAACATGCACAAGGCCCTGCTCGGGGTGCCCGCTTCCAGACGGCTGATCTTCCGGGTCCCCAACACGGGCTACTCCCGGCTCTACCTGGACCGGGAGATGGTCTGGCTGATGGAGCTGGCCGTGGCGCCTCACCTGCAGTCTCGGATCATCGACGAGTCCCGCTCGGGACCGTGATGCCCTGACCTCAGACGGGATTTCGGCTTCAGGCCTCGGCTGATTCCAGATGGGGTCACTTCTTCGCACGCTTCTGCCTGCGGCGAACCACGAGCAGCGTCGTGTCGTCCGACAGCAGAGGAGTCTCACGCTGTAACTCATCGCTGCCCTTGTCGACCCGCACGGCGCTCCGGTTGATCTCCGCCAGCTTCCTTCCGATCCTGTCGGAGGCGCTGAAGTAACCGTCCTGAGTCCAGAACTGGCTCATGGGTCCCACTTCCACGCTGCTGCCTGGCATCCGGCTCCCGGCTAGTTGCTCCAGCTCCTCGGCGCCATCGGAGGCCAAGAGAACGTGCTGCAGTTGCTCCGTCGGCTGAACGCCGTGTATCTGGAAGCGAATAGGCTTCCCGGACCGGGTGGAGACCCCCTCCTCGAACAGTCCATAGGCCAGGTAGGGGGGAGCATTGTCAGAAAACGGCCCGAGACGGATGGGATCGCCATTGAGGAAGATCACGCCGTCGCCTATGGAGAACGCGCAGGCCGATTTGGGGGTGATGGCCACTCCGACGATGGTGAAGAGGAAGTGGTCCGCCACGGTCCGGGACAGGGGGCCCCCCATCGCGTTGGCCAGGATTCTCAGATGGGACAGGACATCCATCCGGGACTGTTCCCAGAGCATGGGATCTTCCAGAGAGGCTCCCCGGACCAGGTGGCCCGACAGGATGGACGCCACGAGCCGGGCTCCCAGCGTGGACCCGACCTCACTGTGCTTTCCGCTGCCACAGCCGTCAGAGACGATGCCCACGAACGCCGATGACGTGGAACTCCAGCAACAGGCGTCCTGGTTGTTCCTGCCTGAGGAGGTGTGATGCCTTCCGGCAACAGATCCGGCGGCAATCTCGTATCGAGAGTCCAGGGCAAGAGGCATGGGAACGATTCTAACCCGAAAGGCCGGGACACCTCACCCATTCCCCCCCCTGAGGGTGCATGTCCCGTAGGGGGTCCCCTCCTCCGTTCGCCCCACTATGGATGCCCGCATCCAGGACGACTGAATGGCCGAGTTTTCCCGATCCGTTCGTCCTGAGCCTGTCGAAGCATGTCCTGAGCGACGCCGAAGGGGATGAATGGAGCGGGCGGCCATATCGTCTGAGC